>DASYXP010000345.1:0-6549 GCA_035934835.1 Gemmatimonadales bacterium
CGCCGATCATGCCGTCCAGTTCGGGCAGGATGGCCTGGATCTTCTCCTCGGTGTCGACGCATTCGACCACGATCGGGAGGTCGAGCGAGAGGAGCTCGATCTTGTCGCTGCGCATATGCGAGCTGGCGCCGAATCCCATGATGGCGCGGAACACCGTGGCGCCGGCGTAGCCACGCGCACGGAGCAACTCCACGATCGCCTCGTGGAGGGGCTTGCCTTTCCACTTGTCCCGTTCGCCGAGGTGGATCCGCATCAGCGTGCGCTCACCCTTGAACCCGTGCATCGATCCCACCTCGCTTTCGGGGCGTCCACCTCGGCCGCCCCAGCCGGAAGGTACGTCCCTAACCCTACCGCGGCGCTGCGAGCCGCGCGAGGGTGGCGGCCCACGCCGTGTCGTCCGCCGCCGGGGCCTGGCAGGTCTCGCCGCGGCAGGCGTAGGCGCGAGGCATCCGTCCGTCCACCATCGCGCGGAGGGCGGCGGGCATCGGGCGGGCATCATCGGCACCGGTCAGGCGGAGCACCACCTTCCGGGGGATGCAGGCGGTGAGGGCGGTGCGGTGCATCCGGTCGGCCTCGGCGTCGCCCGCGGCGCCGACGACGACGAGGTGCGTCACCGGCAGCACCGCCCACCCGATCGCGCGCAGGAAGGTGGCGCCGAAGAGGCCGAGTTCCGCCGCGCCGCCGCCGAACACCCGGACCAGTTCGAGGTGCCGCTCCCGCCACGTTCGTGAGTCGAGGAGGGCGCCGAGTCGGGCGCAGTTAAGTGCCGCGACCCCGTTGGGTGAGGGCGTCGGCGAATCCTGCACCGGCTTGGTACGCTCGGGCAGCAGCCCTTCACCGCCACGAGCGTGCGCCACGTCGAAGAGTCCGCCAGCGTCGTCGTCCCAGTGGTCGGCCCAGGTCCGCTCCATCAGGCGTTCCGTCCAGGAGAGCCACGATGGGTCGCCGGTGGCCTCGAAGGCGTCGAGCGCGGCCGCGGCCACCTGCACCTGGTCGTCGAGGAGGCCGCCGATGCCGTCGGCGACGTGCAGGACCGCGTCTTCCCGTCCGCATTCCCGCCGGATCCGGTCGAGGGTCGCGAGCGCGTGGCGGGTGGCCCAGCGGTCGTTGAGGTGCGCGCCGGCACGGAGCAGCGCGCCGGCGAGCATCGCGTTCCAGCCGGCGTAGCGGGTGCGGTCGACGAACGGCGTCGGGCGGATCCGGCGCGCGGCCTTGAGCTTCTCCTGCGCCAGCGCCAGCAGGTCGGCGGTCTCGGCGGTCGACCGGCCGGTCCGGTGCGCGATGGCGCCGACCTCCTCCGCCACCCAGAGGACGTTCCGTGCCGGGTCGTGGTGCATCTCCCCGGCGGTCCCGATGTCGTAATGCGCGGCGGCGACCTCGAACTCGTCGTCGCTCAGCACCGCGCGCGCCTCTTCCGCGGTCCAGGTGAAGTAGTCCCCGTCGTCCTCCAGGCCCACGTCCGCATCCTGGCTCGCACCGAACCCGCCGTCCGGGTCGGCCAGCACCTCTCTGATCCACCCCAGCGTGTCGAGCGCCACCTCGGCGAAGTACGGATCGCCGAAGGCCGAGTGCCCATCGAGATAGGCCTTGAGAAGCTCGGCGTTGTCGTACGCCATCTTCTCGAAATGGGGGACGATCCACTCCGCGTCGACGCTGTAGCGGTGAAACCCACCGCCCAGCTGGTCGTGGAATCCGCCGCGCGCCATCCCGCGGAGGGTGCCGGCGGCCATCTCCCGCGGCGCCGCCCGGCCGGAATCGGACCAGCGGTCGATGAGGAAGCACACGGCGGCGGGGTGTGGGAACTTGGGACTCCGCCCGAAACCGCCGTTGCGGGGATCGTAGTGGCGGGCGAGCTCTGCTTCGGCCTGGTCGAGGAGCGCCACCGCCGGGTCGACGGGCTCCGATCCATCGGGCGGGCGGGCGAGGGTCCGGCGGATGGCGAGCGCCTGTGCGGCGACGCGGTCCTTTTCCTCCCGGTGGATCCGCGCCACTTCGCTCAGCACCGTCCGGAACCCGGGCCGGCCGTGGTGGCCCTCCGGCGGGAAGTACGTGCCGCCGTAGAAGACCTCGCCGTCGGCGCTCAGGAATGCGGTGAGGGGCCACCCTCCCTGCCCGGTGAGCGCCTGGACGGCGCGCTGGTATCGCGCATCGACGTCGGGGCGTTCGTCGCGATCGACCTTGACGCAGACGAACTCGGCGTTGAGGAGCTCGGCGAGGCCCGGATCCTCATAACTCTCGCCGTCCATCACGTGGCACCAGTGACACCAGGCGGCGCCGATGTCGAGCAGGATCGGGCGACCGCTCCCGCGCGCGGCGGCGAACGCCTCAGGTCCCCACGGGTACCAGTGGACCGGCTGGTGTGCGGCGGACGCGAGGTAGGCGGATCGCTCGGAGGCCAGGCGGTTCACCGTTCACTTCACTCCGGTGATCATCAATGCCTCACGCGGCCAGTACACCCCGCCCTCGGGGCGGCGGAAGCGGTCGAAGAAGTCTATCATCTCGCGGTCCATCCGCTACTGTGCGCTCCTATCGAGCGCCGCGTAGGACACCGCGACCCGGCCCGTGGAGGTGCGGAGCACCTCCCAGACCGCGGCGGGGGTGGGCCCCTCGTAGGGGACGGTGATGGTCGAGAGCTCGAGATAGCCGAACCACTCACCGAACCACGTCCGGGCGGTGGCGTACTCGCCCCAGGCATAGGGGTCGTGCGTGGTCTGGGGCCGGGGGATGTGGCGGTACACGCGGTCGTAGTAGGCGTTGGTGGTGTCGCCGCGGAGCCAGGCGAGGAGCCCGGCGCGCCCTCCCGGCACCAGGGCGCGGTGAAGTTCACCCATTGCGCGCCGGGGGTCGGGGGCAAAGATGGCGCCGAAGCTCGAGGCGCCGACGTCGAACGCCGCGTCCGGCACGGGGAGCGCGGTCGCATCGCCGAGGAAGAACTCGGCGCCCCGGCCGATCGTCGCCGCCTGCGCGAGCGCCACCATCTCGGAGGCGAAGTCGACGCCGGTGACCTGTGATGCCCCCTGCCGGAGCGCCGCGAGCGCGAGCGTCCCCGGTCCGCAGGCGATGTCGAGCACCCGGTCGCCGGGTCCGACGTGGAGCGCCGTGCACAGTGCGGCCGCCGCGGGGGTGAACCCCGGGAGGATGTTGCGCTGGTACGCGCGGGCGACCTGGGACCAGGCGAGGGCGGGGGAGGTCAAGGGAGAAGGGAGAAGTGAGAAGTAAGAAGGGAGAAGTGAAAAGGGAAAAGGGAACAGGGAACAGGAAACAGGAAACAGGGGACGGGCCGGCGAACGGTGGAACGTGAATGGGAAGTTAGGGGCTCGCGGGGGTCGGCGTCAGCGGGGGACCTGGGCCGAGGGGCAGATGGCGGCGAGGACGCATTCGCCGCAGCGGGGTCGTCGGGCGATGCAGACGGCACGCCCGTGGGAGATGAATAGGTGCGAGAGCAGGGTCCACTGGGCGCGGGGGAACTGGTCCATGAGCTCGCGCTCGACCTTGACCGGGTCGGCGTGGCGGGTGAGGCCGAGCAGGCGTGCCAGGCGCCCGACGTGGGTGTCGACCACGACGCCTTCGTTGATGGCGAAGGCGTTGCCGAGCACCACGTTGGCGGTCTTCCGGCCGACGCCGGGCAGGGCGTGGAGTTCCGCCATCGTCCGCGGGACCTGCCCGTCGTATTCCGCCACCAGCGCCCGGGCCATCGCGATCAGGTTCTTGGCCTTGTTGCGGAAGAAGCCGGTCGACCGGATGATCCGCTCGACATCCCCCTGCTGCGCGGCGGCGAGCGCCGACGGCGTACGGTAGACGCGGAAGAGCTCCGGGGTGACCAGGTTGACCCGCACGTCGGTGCACTGGGCCGAGAGGATCGTGGCCGCGAGGAGTTGGTAGGCGTTCCGGTGGTCGAGCGCGTAGTGCGCGTCCGGATAGGCGCGGTGCAGGAGGCTGAATACCCTGGCCGGGGGGGCTGGCCGGCGCGTCCTTGCCTTCACGCGCCCCGCCGCTTCCGCGCGAAGGCCAGGAACTCCTCGACGCTCCGGGTGTTGAGGATGTCGCCCGCGGTGAGCCACCCCTTCCGTGCGATCCCGATGCCCCATTCCATGTTGCCGATGCCGCCCACATCGTGGGCGTCGGCGCCGATCGAGATGGCAAGGCCCCTGGCCCTGGCCGCGCGGAGCACGCGCCAGTCGAGGTCGAGGCGGTGGGGGTCGGCATTGATCTCGATCGCGGCGCCGACCGAGGCCGCCTTCTCGATCAAGGCGTCGAGGTCGACCGCGTATGCCTCCCGGGCCAGGAGGAGCCGGCCGGTCGGGTGGCCCACGATGGTCAGGTGCGGGTCGTCGAGGGCGCGGAGCATCCGGGCGGTCATCTCGTCCCGCCCCATCTGGAAGCGGCTGTGGACCGAGCCGACGACGAAGTCGAGGCGGTCGAGCACGGCGGCGGGATAGTCGAGCGCGCCGTCGGCCAGGATGTCGGCCTCGATCCCCTTGAGCACCCGGATGCCGTTGAGCCGGGTGTTGACCGCGTCGATCTCGTCCGCCTGGCGCTGCAGCGCATCGGGCTTGAGCCCACCGGCGTACGCCGCGGCCTGGCTATGGTCGGTGAGGCCCACGTACGCATAGCCGGCGGCCTGGCAGGCGCGCGCCAGTTCCTCGATCGGCGTGGTGCCGTCCGACCAGTTGGAGTGGCAATGGAGGAATCCGCGGAGGTCGGCGCGGGTCACGAGGGCGGGGAGCGCGCCGTCCCGCGCGGCGGCGACCTCCCCGGCGCCTTCACGCAGCTCGGGCGGGATCTCGTCGAGCCCGAGCGCGCGATAGAACGTGGCCTCGTCAGGGGTGGGCACGAAGGTGCTGCCGTGCCAGAGCGCGGCGCCGTCGAGGGTGTGGCCGGTCTCGCGGGCGTGCGCCTCGAGCGCCGCGACGTGGGCCTCGCTCCCGGTGGCGCGGACGAGCACGGCGCCGGCATTCTTCGGCGTGGTCACGATGACCTGCGCCACCGATCCGGCGCCCTGCCGGAGCGTCACCCGACGTTCGTCGTGCCCGGAGAACTCGACGATGCCTGGAATGGCCGCGAGGCGCCGGAAGAACTCGGCCGGGGGCGTGTCGCCGATGACGACGAAGTTCAGGCCGTTGACCACCTCCATCCGGCGCCGAACGTCCCCCGCGGTGACCACCCGTTCCACTCCCGGGAGCGCCGCGAGCGTGGCCGCGAGCGAGGCGGCCTCGGCGGCGGCGTGGTGGCAGAGCCGGAATGCGCTCGACCGGCGGAGGAACTCGATGCTCGCCAGGATGTTGGCGGCGGTCTTGGCGCCGAAGCGCGGCAGCGCGGCCAGCGAGCCGTCGCGTACCGCGGCCTCGAGCTCCGCGATGGTCTCGATGTGGAGGGTCTCGTGGATCTGGCGGACCTTGGCGACGCCGAGTCCGGGGAGCTGCAGCATCTCGACCAGGCCCGGGGCCACCTGCCCCCGGAGTTCCTCGAGCAGCGTGCTCCGGCCGGTGGCGACGAGTTCCTCGACCAGCTGCCGGGTGGCGGGGCCGATGCCCTTGGCCGAGGCGAGCGACCCGTCGGCGATCGCCTCGGCCACGGTGCCGGGGAGCGCCGAGACCGCGCGCGCCGCGCCGCGGAAGGCGCGGACGCGGAAGGCGTTCTCGCCCTTCAGCTCCAGCAGCGCCGCCACCTGCTCCAGCACCTCGGCGGCGCCGTCCTTGTCGACCGCGCTCACGGCGCCTCCCCGTCGGCCCGGAATGCGAGCTCGAGGAGCTCGTCCGCACCGACCAGTGAATGGAGGCCGGCGGCGTCGCCACCGGGGAGCGCCGGCGAGTAGGGGGGCGAACCGTCGGCGCGTCGGAGCGTCGCCGGACGTGGCCCCGACACCTCCGCGACGCCGAAGCCCGGACGATCCGGGTGGACGCCGAAGACGCCGAGCACTTCGATCGCGGCTGGCGGCGCCGGCCGGAGGAAGAACCCGTCGAGGGGCTCATGGGGAGCGTCGGGAGTGAGCTGGGCCCAGACCAGGCGCTCGGGGAACTGGTGGTAGGCGGACGGGCGCGGCGTCACGCCTGCAGGCGGGGCGATCTCGTGGGCGGCGGGCGTGAGGAGCTTCGCGGCCCGGGGCCGGTCGACCGCCACCACGGTGCGCCCGTGCCGCCAGAACAGGTACGCGTGGTGGAGCACGGCCACGAACTCGCGGATCTGGTCGGGGTCGTGCTCTTCGGGCACGAGGTCCTGGAGGAGCTCGACCACCGCGCGGTCGAGGAGGAACGCGTCGCGATCGGCCTCGTCGCGCGCGGTGGCGCCGAGCGAGGCGGCGAGCGCCGCGAACCGCTCATCGGCCATCGAGCCGAAGACGAGCGAAAAGGGATCGGGTCGCTCAGCCACGGCCGGTCCGCGGGAGGAAGGCGTCGAGCACCCGGCGGAAGGTGTCGAATCCCTCGACGTAGGGTACGTGGCCGCAGTCAGGGATCAGGTGGAACTCCGCGCCGAGGCAGTCGGCGGTCTCCCGGGCCGATCCCCAGGGGATCACGTCATCGGCGCCGTGGAGGACGACGGTCGGGATCT
>DASYXP010000348.1:0-1635 GCA_035934835.1 Gemmatimonadales bacterium
CGCCGATACTCCTCGACACCCTGGGTCGCCGGGTCCAGTAGCGCCCGATCCACGACGGCGTGCCGGGGCTTCCGGGACGGGAGCCCCGTTCGTCGTTCCGGGGTCACGCGTCGTGCCTTCGGACGGAATGCCGGCCTGCGCTCTGATGCTCCCCCCTGCATTCCCCGGATGACGCTCCCCGGCGTGCCCGCCGCTATCGTGTCCCCATGTCGAACACCCGCCGATTCATCCCCACCCGCGAGTGGGAGGACGAGCGCCAGCTCCGCGGCCTGGATGGCGAGATGGCGGCGCTCGCCTACCTGACCGCCTGCGGATGGTCCATCGAGGCCCACCGCTTCAAGCTCGGCCGCCACGACATCGACCTGATCGCTCGGCGGGAGGGCATCGTGGCGTTCATCGAGGTCAAGACCCGGCGCGGGAGCGCCTGCGGGACGCCGGTCGAGTCGGTCGACCGCCGCAAGCGCGAGGCGGTGGCCAAGGTGGCGGCGCTCTGGCTCCTCCGCTTCGGGCGCCCCAACGACACCTACCGGTTCGACGTGATCGCGGTGCACGAAGGCAAGGGCGGCGCCCGCCGGATCGAGCACATCGAGGATGCGTGGCGGGGGGGATGATCGGTGGCGAGTGGCGGGTAAGGGGGTAAGACGGTAGGGCGGTATGACGGAACGGTGAGATGGGAGCGGTCACGCCCTCGGAGTCATCCTGAGGGAGCGGAGCGACCGAAGGATCTCGAACCGATGCCGGCGGCAGCGGGCACGCAGCGGATCAACGACCAATCGACCATCGGTTTGAGATCCTTCGGGGCCTGAAGGCCCCTCAGCAACTGTCTTGGATGTCAAGCGTCCGCGAGGCGCCAGCGGGTCCCGGTGTGGAGCATGGCATTGAGGATCGTGAGGAGTTTCCGCATGCACGCCACCAACGCCACCTTCGCGGGCTTCCCCGCCGCCCGCAGCCGGGTGTACAGCGCCTGGAGGACGGGGTTGTGGCGACTGGCCACCAGCGCCGCCATATACAGCGCCCGCCGCACCTGGGCCCGCCCGCCCCAGATCACCCGGGCCCCCCGCCAGGTCCCGCTGTCGCGGGCAAAGGGGGCGACCCCGGCCAGCGCGGCGATCTGCTTCCGATTGAGGTGGCCAAGCTCCGGCAGGAGCGCCAGGAGGGTGCGGGCCACCACGGGGCCCATCCCGGGGACGCTGCGCAGCAGATCCTCTTGGACCCGCCACATCGGACTCGCCTCGATGGCCTGGCGCAGGTCGTCATCGGTCTCCGCCACCCGGCGCTCGAGCCACCGGATGTGGGCCTGCACGTCCCGCCGCACGCGGGTGCGGGCGAGGGCGAGGCGGTTGCGCTCCATCCCCAGCATCTCGACCAGCTGGCGGCGCCGCGTGATCAGTTCGGCAAGCTCGGCGGTGGCCGTGTCACTCAGGGGGCGCCCCGCGGGCTGGACCCGCTCCGCGAAGAGGGCCAGGAGCGCGGCATCGAGGCGATCCGTCTTGGCCAACTGCCCCGTGCTGCGGGCGAAGTCCCGCACCTGGCGCGGATTGACGACCACCACCGGCAACCCCGCCGCCGCCAGCACGGCGACCACCGCCCGCTCATATCCCCCCGTGGCTTCGAGCACCAGCCCGGTGGGGGCCC
>DASYXP010000014.1:0-6353 GCA_035934835.1 Gemmatimonadales bacterium
ATCCAGGACGCGCT
This sequence comes from Gemmatimonadales bacterium, assembly GCA_035934835.1. Taxonomy (GTDB): domain Bacteria; phylum Gemmatimonadota; class Gemmatimonadetes; order Gemmatimonadales; family GWC2-71-9; genus CAMLHU01. The sequence continues at coordinate 15 of DASYXP010000014.1, forward strand.
CCTGGTGCGCGAAGTGGACCAGCGCACCTACCAGGGCGACAAGACGATGACCACCTTGACGCTCGGCAACGCGTCCGGGACGATCGGCTCCGCGCCCTTCTGGGAGCAGGACCAGCACCTGGTGGCCGGGGTCAAGGCCGGCGACGTGGTGCAGGTCATCGGCGAGGTCGGGGCCTACAAGGACCGGCGCCAGCTGCAGGTGACCTCGCTCCGGGTGCTCCCCCGCGGCAAGGTCGACTGGGGCGTGCTGCTCCCCTCGGCCGGTGATGTCTCCCGCTACTGGGAGACCATCGACAAGTGGCGGGCCGAGATCGCCGGCCCCCGCCTCCGGGCGGTGGTCTCCCTCTTCTACGACGACGAGGACTTCCGGGCCCGCTACGGCCAGTGTCCGGCCAGCACCGTGGGGCACCACGCCGAGCTGGGCGGGCTCATCAAGCACACCGTGGAGGTGGCGAGCATCGGGCGCCACATCGCCAAGGTGGCCCGGGCCGATGTCGACCTGGTGACGGCGGGAGTCCTCCTGCACGACATCGGGAAGCTCGAGGCGTACCGCTGGGACGGGCTCTTTGCGCCGACCGACAAGAACGCGCTCTACGGCCACGTGGTGCTGGGTGCGCTGATGCTCGATGACGCGGTGCGGAGCGCGGAGCCGATGCCCTGCACCGAGCAGGAGCTCGACATCCTGATGCACCTGGTGCTGGCGCACCACGGCCGCCTTGAGTTCGGCGCGCCGGTGGAGCCGAAGACCCTCGAGGCCGAGATCGTGCACTACGCCGACAACGCCAGCGCCAAGACGGCGAGCTTTGCCGACGCGCTGGCCGATCCGTCGAACTTCAGCGGGGAGGAGCTGGTGAGCGCCAAGGGGATCTGGTCGCTCGACAAGCGGCGGGCGTACCGGGGAACGAGCGACTGGGGGGTGGAGCTGCAGTCCCGACCCCCTCTCCGTGTGCCTCATCCCCCAACCCCTTCTCCGTAGAACGGAGAAGGGGAGCGGCTCCGATGCGTCCCCGCTCTCCGTTGTACGGAGAGGGGGCCAGGGGGTGAGGCAAGCAACCACCAACAACAAAGGACGGCCGCCTGGTTCTTCACCAAGCGGCCGTCCCACACGGCGACTACCCGAGGTCGGGGGTTGCCCCGCCGTTCTTCTCCCTGCCGCCACCGGTTGGCTGTTCCGCCGCTCGGGAGGGCCAGCAAAGGCCTCGGCTTCCATCCCCAGGTCGGATGATCTGTCCCACCTGGTTCGTCACCGCGAGTGCTGCGAGTCGGAGCGGGTCGCGGACCACCCCTTCGCACTGCACCCCGAGGCACAAGATCGGGGTGGACGGGACGCGCGACTGGTCCCCTCTGCCCGGGCCGGAGAGCCTCCAGGATCGACGATCGCCTGAGCCCTTGGTGCGTCGGCGATCTCCCCTGATATCCCACCCGAGCTCGCTGGGAGGCGGCATCCGCGACCAGAGGTCACGGATCGTTCCCCACCAACGGTACGCCCAAGATAGGGACCGGGGAAAAGCCCGCAAGTGCCTGTCTTTCTTCGGCTTACGCCACTTCGAAGTGGACAGATGTGGATACGTAAGCGCTGTGGATTGAGCGATGTAACGAGGTTCTCCACCGATTGTGGAGATGTGCGTCCACACTGTTCCAGATATCCCCAACGCCCAAACCAGCGTGCTGTGTAACGAAATCACTGAACGCGGGACCGTGGTGAACGAAAGAGGGCCTGGAGCCACGCCTGCTTACTGAGGTGTCCGACCGGACCTGGTTCGGGGATCCCCGCCGGTCGCAGCCATACGGATCGGGAGCAGATCGCCTCGCGTCCACCCGAGCGATCCTTCGGTCGCCTCGCTCCCTCAGGATGACTCCGATGGTGAGATCGAGGCCCGTGAACGCGAATGTGGCCCCGATCTCGACCGGGGCCACGTTTCACCTCTCACGTCTTACGTCTTACGTCCCACCACCTACGACTCCATCCCGACCTCGATATACCGGTACTCCGGCTCCTCGACCCCGGCAAAGAGGCATCCCGCCGAGCTGGCGGCGAACCACCCCGCCACCATCGGACGCGGAAGGTCGAGCGCCTCGAGCGCGGGCGCCAGCCAGCGCCGCAGGTGCCGGAGTTCCGGCGCCCGGCGTGATAGGAATGACAGCAGCGCGCCGGCGCCCGACGTGGCACGGAGGAAATGCGCCAACGCGTGCGACCGCTCCACGAACTCGATGGCCCGGACGCCCGGCTCATCGAAGATGATCGACCCCTCGAAGACGTCCATCGCGGGCGCTTCCATCCGCGGACCGAGATAGATGTACTGGCGCACGTTCCCGGGGCCGCGGCGCTCGATGACCGCGGCAGCGGTGTCGACCGTGAGGCGGGCCGCGTGCAGGCAGTCGTCGTCGAGGAGCACGCCGACGGCCTTGGTCCATTCGAGCGCGGGCAGCGCCATCTCCATCGGGCAGCCGACCGCGTCGTCATACGCGATGATGCGCGGCGCCTCTCCCGCCCGGAGCAGGAAATGGCTCAGCGCCTCGGCCCGGTCGGGAAAGGTGCGGAGCGTGAGCGTGGATGGGGTGGCCATGGCCGAAAGCTACCGCCACCCCGCTCGATCCGCTAACCAGCTCATTCCTCGTCCTGGTGCGACACCACCGGTGCCCCCGCATCGGACCCCGGGGCAGAGGAGAGTTCGATCGGCGCGAGACCCGTGGCCTGCAACTGGGGGTTGACCCGGATGATGCGGCGCCGGAGCGCACCCCAGCGCGCCTCGAGGTGGGCGCCCTGCCGGTCGAGCCGGTGTGCGGCGGCCGCCGCCTGGGAGGTCGGTGCGGCATCAGCACCTTCGACGATCCCGTACACTCCGCCGAGCGCACCGATGGTGGCGGCAAGATCGTCGGGGCCGGTGGCGAGGGTGGCCAGCTCGGAGTCGATCGCGGCAAGGGAATCGGCCACGGCGCCGGCCGCGTGTGCGCGCCGGTCGGCCACCTGCGCCCGTATGGTGCGCACCTGCGCCAGGACCTCGTGCGCCCGGTCCACGGCGGTGTACAGGCCCATCGCCAGGGAGAACTGTGCCGCCAGCCCCGCGGGGGGCGTCGGGATCCGGGGGTCCATTCGCACCGTGAGCGGCGCCGCGTATGACTTGCCGTTGACCGAGAGGCGCACCGTGTACCGGCCCGGAAGGACCACGGGACCTCGCGGCATCCGCGGCGTGTCATGGTCGATGGCGGCGATGGGATACTCCGCGCCAAGCGCGGTCGGCGCCGGATAATGGAGGTCCCACACGAACCGGTGCATCCCCGGCTCCGCCGAGAGCGGCCGGAACGGGCGCAGCCAGTGCGTCGGCACGTTGAGCGCCACGGTGTCCACCGTGGGCGCAGTGTCGGCGCTGGAGTACCGTCGGACCAGCTGGCCGGCGGAGTTGCGGACTTCGAGCGTCACCGGCCCGCGGGCGGAGTCGCCGAGGTAGTAGTCGATGATGGCGCCATCGGGCGGATTCTGTCCGGCCGGCTCCTCGGGGGGCAGGGGCGTATCGGTGTTCTGGTCCCAGCGCCAGCGCCACGCCGGCGCGGGATGGAAGAGGAACGCCGGCGTGCCACTCGCGGCGGCAGCCTGCCGCAGCGGGGTCACGTCATCGAGGATCCAGAACCCGCGGCCGTGGGTGGCGATGTCGAGGTCGTTCTCGTGCACGATCAGGTCGCGGACCGAGGTGGCCGGGAGGTTGAGCGTGAGCGGTTGCCAGTGGTCGCCGTCGTCGAATGAGACGTACACCGACCGTTCGGTCCCGGCGTAGAGGAGGCCGCGCACCTCGGGATCGGCGCGCACCACGTCGACCGGCTCATCGTCGGGAATGCCGGCGACGATCTTGCTCCACGTCCTGCCCCCGTCGTGGGTGCGGTAGATGTAGGGGTGGAGGTCGTCGACCCGGAAGCGCGACACCGAGGCATACGCGCTCGCGTTGTCGAAGCGGGAGGCGTCGAGCTGCGTCACCTTGCTCCAGCCGGTCATCTCGGGCGGAGTCACGTTGCGCCAGTGGAGTCCGCCGTCGGTGGTCACCTGGATGTAGCCGTCGTCGGTGCCGGCCCAGATGACCCGCACGTCGCGGGGGGACGGCGCGATGGCGTAGATCTCCCCGCGGTGCCCGCCCTTCGCGGCGGGCGCGTAGATCCCGAGGCTCGCCGGGACGCCCGGATCGGCCCGGGTCAGGTCGGGGCTCACCTGCTGCCAGTGGCGGCCGCCGTCGGCGGTCTTCCATAGCACTTCCAGCCCGAAGAAGAGGAGGTGCGGGTCGGCCTGCGAGAACACGAGCGGTGCGGTCCGGTCGAAGCGGTGGGTGCTGTCCCGTACCGGGACCGGGCCGACCTCCTGCACCTGGCCGGTCCGCTCGTCGAAGCGCGTCACCTTTCCGCCGAAGACGATCCCCGGATGCAGCGGATCGGGCGCGGCGTAGCCGTACTCCTCGAGCCCCACCGGGTGCCAGTCGCGGAAGGTGATCTCGCCGTAGTCGCTCCGGCTTGCGACACCCGCCGAGCCGCTCTCCTGTTGTCCGCCGTACACCCAATACGGGAACCGTTGGTCGGCGGCCACGTGGTACATCTGGGCGGTGGGCTGGTTGTACCACGAGCTCCAGGTGCGCCCGCCATTGACGGTGATGGTGGCGCCCTGGTCCACGCCGAGGAGCATGGTCTCGGGGTGGATCGGGTCGATCCAGATCGTGTGGTAGTCGTCACCCCCGGGAGCGCCCTTCACCGCCGTGAAGTGGGCGCCGCCATCGGTCGAGCGGTACATCGACGTGTTGGCCACGAACACCGTGTTCCGGTCGCGCGGGGACACCCGCACGGCGGCGAAGTCGGCGCCGCGCCCGTACACCCGCTCCTCGGAATCGACCTTGACCCACGTGTCGCCGGCGTCGTCCGAGCGGAAGAGCCCGCCCTTCGGCGCTTCCACCAGCGCGTACATCCGCGTCCGGTCGCTCGGCGCGATCCCGATGCCGATCCGCCCGAGGCCTTCCGCCGGCGTGGGCAGGCCGGAACCGACCTGGCGCCACGTGGTGCCGCCGTCGGTGGACTTGAAGAGCCCGCTGCCCGGACCCTCGTACCCGTTGTCGTATTCCCACGGACCCTGGCGCGCGGCCCAGAGCACCGCGTACACCACCTGCGGGTCGGTCGGGTCGAAGGCCAGGTCCACGGCGCCGGTGTTCTCATCCCGGTAGAGGACCTTGGACCAGGTGGCGCCGCCATCGAGCGAGCGGTAGACGCCCCGCTCCGGATTGGCGCCGTACGGGTGGCCGAGCGCCGCGACGAATACGCGGTCCGGGTCGAGAGGATCGACGATCACCGAGGCGATCTGCTGGACGCCGTCGAGGCCCACGTGGCGCCAGGTGCGACCGGCATCGGTGGACTTATAGACGCCGTCGCCGACGGCCAGGTCGGGACGCTGCAGGCCCTCACCGGTGCCGACGTAGATGACGTCGGGGTTCGACGGCGCCACCGCCAGCGCGCCGATGGATCCGGTGTGCTGGCCGTCGAAGATCGGCGACCAGGTCCGGCCGTAGTCGTCTGTCTTCCAGGCGCCGCCGTTGTTCGACGACATATAGAAGACGCCGGGGCGGCTCGGCACGCCCGCCACCCCGACGGTGCGTCCGCCACGATAAGGCCCGATCGACCGCCAGCGCATCTCGGCAAAGAGCCGGGGATCGAGCTGCTGCGCCACGAGTGGCGCGGCGGGGAGCATGGTGGCCAAGGCCAGGAGGGCGGCGCGAGTCGTGCGAGTCACGGTAAGTCCTTAAAAGGCATTGAGATACGCACTTAGGCGTGGGTGGTCACGGTCGTCGTCGGGGAGCCCGCCCGGGATGCCGTTGCGCACCATCGTCAATGGCCGGCCTGGCGCGGGATGGCGCAGAATATTGACAAAAACCGCGGTGCGCCAGAGCTTATCCCTATGCAATCCGCGGTAGATCCAGCGCTCATCTGATCGTGTCACCCGCCGTTCGGTCCACCCGGGCCGAATGGCTTTTTTCTCCCGACCCCACGCCTCGGGCCGGGGGAGCGTTCCGGAGCCGAAGTGCTCCCCTTACAACGAGGTCGTCTCGATGGCGAAGGGCACAGTGAAGTGGTTCAATGACGCGAAGGGTTTCGGCTTCATCGCGCAGGAGGGTGGCAAGGACGTGTTCGTGCACCACACCGCCATCGTGGCCGAGGGGTTCCGCTCGTTGAAGGAAGGAGAGCCGGTGGAATTCGACGTGGTCGAGGGCCCGAAGGGGCTGCAGGCCTCGAACGTCCGCCGGGCAGGCTGAACGCGACCCAGCTTCGTGAGGCACCACATCCCGCCCGCCCCGCTCGGCACCCCACTCTCGCGAG
>DASYXP010000030.1:0-2616 GCA_035934835.1 Gemmatimonadales bacterium
CCGCCGATGGACCGCTCCCCGGCGGGGTGCGGGTCCTCGGCGTGCTCGACGTGACCGGCCGGGTCGACGCCGATCCCTTCAACGCCCCGCCACCCACCGATCCGCGCGACCCCCGCTCCCAGAGCCCCGTCCTTCCGGGGAACAGCGGCGAGCAGTATGACGGGGCCGTCAAGCTGTCGGTCCCGGTGCTGGGAGCTCCGCTCCGGGTGCTCCTGGTGCGGTCGGTCGAGCAGCGGCACCTGCTGGACCCCGCGTTCAAGTACGACCTCAGCGGCTCCCCGGCCGAGCGAGTGACGGGGACGCTCCTCAGTGCCCAGGTCCAGCGGAGCCTGGGCTCGGGCGTCAACCCGCTCCTGCTCGACCTCCGGTTCGGCTATTTCGACCGCGACTTCCTCCGGGGGACGCCCACCGCCCCCGCCGACCTCGCCTTCGGCGGGTTCACCGGGCGGCCGCTGCACGTGATCGGCGAGGATATCGCGCGGCGCCAGGACACGATCGCCGCCGCGGGCGCCATTCCCGGCTTCATCGGCCCCCAGTTCACGGACCAGAGCCCGTACGGCGTGCCCGCCTTCTTCCTCGGCGCCGGGTCCCGCGGCGACCTCGCGTGGAATCACTACCGCGAGGCGCGGGTGCAGGCCGACTTCACCGCCGGCGCCGGACAGAACGTCGACTACTACTTCGGCGGCGAGGCATCGTTCCAGCGGGTGCAGACCTTCCAGCGCGCACTGGCCTACCTGCCCGTCGGTGACAGCGTGCCCAAGCCCAGCGCCGCCGACTTCTCGCCCATCGCCGTGGCGGCGTACACCGAGATGCAGGCGCGGATGCAGGACCTGGCGCTCACGGCCGGGCTCCGGTACGACCTCTTCGATGCCCGCACGTCGGACGCGACGCAGTCCCGCGGCGCCCACGGCTCGCTCAACCCACGCCTGGCGGTCTCGACGGTGCTGAAGGGGGCGACCTTCGTCGCGAGCTGGGGTCGGTTCAGCCAGGCGCCCGACTACCAGTACCTGGTCGATGCGGCCTTCGACGACACGACCCGCACCGGGCGCTTCCGGGTCGGCAACCCCGACCTGGGCTTCGAGCAGGCCATGCAATACGAGTTCAGCGTCCGGTCGCGCCCGTCCGACAAGGTGTCGCTCAAGGTCGGCGTCTACGTCAAGCGGCTCGACAAGCTGGTGGCCTCGGTCCCGTTCGGACTCAACCCGGATTCGACGTACTTCGGCAACCTCGACCACGGCAGCGTGCGCGGCCTGGAGGTCATCGCCGAGCGCGAGGTCGTCAACGGCCTGCGCCTGCGCGCCTCGTACACGCTGCAGGAGGCGACGGCGTCGGGCTCCGACGCCTTCCGGCTCCGTACCCTCTACCTCGATCCCGTCACCGGCGACACCGTCCGCCCGGCCAGCGACGAGTTCCCCCTCGATTACGACCGGCGCCACAACCTCACAGGCATCGTGGAATACCGTGCGCCCGACCGCGCGGGCCCGGGCGTCCTCGGGGGCTCGCTCTTGGGCGGCCTGAGCGCGGCGGCGATCCTGCGCTACCAGTCCGGCCTTCCCTATTCACGCTACAGCGCCACCGGCGATACCCTCGTCGGCCCGCCCAACAGCTACCGCCTGCCCGACCAGACCAACGTCGACCTCCTCGTCCGGAAGCCCTTCCGGCTCCTCGGCCGGGACGGGAGCGTGTACTTCGACGCCCGTAACCTGTTCAATTCGCGCGACCTCATCGCCGTCGACCGCGTCACCGGGACCCCGGGCGTGTCCGACGCGACCGTCACCGCGATGGCGACGGCGGCGTACGACGCCCACCCCGAGGCGATCCCGTATGAATCGCCGCGATACCGGTCCTGGGCCGACCTCAACCACGATGGACTGATCTCCGGCCCCACCGAGTTGATGCCGCTCTATCTCGAGGCCGCCCGGGACTACACCCGGCCGCTCTTCACCTACGGCCCACCGAGGCTCGTGCGCTTCGGGATGGAAATGCGCTTCTAGTCCCACCGGGCGTGCTCGCCACCACACGCTCCGGGCGGTACATTGCCGACCCATGCGCGCCCGCGGTGTCCCCTATCTCATGCAGGTCCTCGGCCTGGCGCTGACGTACATCGTCGGCGCCCGCCTCGGCCAGTTCACGGCCATCCCACCGGGGAACGTGAGCGCCCTGTGGGCGCCGTCCGGGATCGCCGTCGCGGCCATCGCCCTGTTCGGCGCGCGGGTCTGGCCCGGCATCTGGCTCGGCTCGTTCGCCTACAACTTCGGGTTCTTCCACGGCGGCACCGCCATCGACCCGTCCGCGGCGATGGCCGTCGCGATCGGGATCGCGACCGGCAGCACGCTGATGGCCGTGGCGGGACGGTACGCCGTGCAACTGATCCAGGGGCCGGTGCCGACGGTCGATTCCCCGCGCGACGCCCTCCTCTGGACCCTGGTGGCGGGTTTCCTCGCCGCCACCGTCAGCGCCACGGTCGGCACCGCGATGCTCTCGCTGGGCGGCATCCTTCCCCTCTCGGCGATGGTGGTCTGGCGCACCTGGTGGCTCGGCGATGCCACCGGCGTCGTCCTCATCGCGCCAGTGGCCATCCTGTGGGCCCAGCACGGCGTGCTCCGGTTCCGGGCC
>DASYXP010000037.1:0-26914 GCA_035934835.1 Gemmatimonadales bacterium
CGCCCGCTTCGTTCCCGACCGCTCCGCCGCCGAGCGCGAGCTGGCCCGTGCCGGCTGGCGACGCGCCGTGGAGGCGAGCCTGGCCTGGGCCCGGGGGCGCTGACCTAGTTCGACGGGATGTTGGTCCCGTGGCAGGCCACGCACATCGTCGGGTTCTTCTTCCGGAGTTGCGCGGCATCGAAGCCCGGACCGTGTGGGTCGAAGCCGCGCCCGCCGGTGGCCGAGTGGCAGGTGAGGCAATCCCGCTCGGCGTGACAGCTCACGCACGTCTCCAGCCCCTGCCGCGCCGCCTGCCCGTGCGACAGCAGGAACGCCCCCTGCGCGTCGTGGAATCCGGGCTTGAGCGGCCCCGCCGCAGTGACCCCCGCCATCCGATGGCAGTCCTGGCAGAACCCCCGCGTGTTGTGGCACTCGGCGCAGGAACTCTCGCGCGCGTATGCCTCGGCCGGGTGGCGGGTCAGGAAGCCGGCGGGGTGGTAGCCGGTGGCGGCGCCCGCATCGGGTCGGTGGCACTCGAGGCACTGGGAGCGTGCGTGACACGCGGAGCAGGACTGCGGACGCGCGGCGGCGTCGGCGCCGTGGGAGCGCTTCCACGCAGGATCCTGGTGCGTTGGCGGCGGCCGGCGCACCAGGATCGCTCCGGAGGGACGTCCCGGCACGGCGGTCGCGAGTCGACGGACCTGGTCCGGCACCCTGCCCTGGTGACAGGTGGTACAGCTCTCCTGTGAGTGGCAGGTGGAGCAGGTGGCACCTGAGCGCCGCGCCAGCGCCCCGTGCTTCCGGTCGAACCGGGGATCCGAATGCGAGGATGGCTTGGCGGTCGGCGCCTTGAGCGCCAGCGATCGCGGGTCGGCCGCCAGCGTCAGGATGGCCGGGACCTTCGCGGCGTTGGCGTGGCAGGTGGCGCAGAAGTCCTGCGCATGGCACAGGGCGCAGGACGTGTTCGACGCCTTGGCCGCGCGTCCGTGCCCGCCGCCGAGCGTGAAGGCGCTGTCCCGGTGGGAAGGCGGGGCGGGGAACTTCGCCACCTCGGTCGCGGACAACCGTGATGCAGCGAGCGTCACGTGACACTGCGTGCACGCGCTGTCGGTCTGGGTCAGGTGGGCGCCACCCGGCGCGTGGCAACCGACGCAGCTCTCCGGCACCGGGAACCGCACCGACGTCATCCACCGCGCCCCGCTCTGCGCGTGACAGGTGACGCACGTCGCCGAGTCCTTGCCCTGGCGGGCGAGCGCGGCGCGATGGGCATCGTGGGCGAACCGGAGGTTCGATGCCGGAGCCGCCGCCGGAGGCGTCCACAGGACCTTCGACCGCAGCGTGCCGTCGTGACAGGTGGCACAGACCGTGGCCGCCGGGTACAGCGCCAGCCCCGGATCCTGCGCCCCGGCGTGGCAGGAGACGCACGACGGAAAGAGCTTGGCGTGCCGGGCGTGGTCGAATCGCCCGGTGTCGGCCTGTTGCTGCGCACGCAGCGGAGCGCCGGCCGCGAGCGTGAGCAGCGCCGCAAGGAGGACGGACCGCATCACGGCACCCTCGCCGGCGGCAGGGGAAGGCGGTCGGCATCCGAGACGAGGATCCAGTTCGCCGAGACCGAGAATCGGGTCTGGTCCCAGGAGATCCCGGCTGCGTCCGGGCGGCTGCGGTCCTCGTTCCATCGGTCGAGGTTGGCGCCGAGTCGCAGGCGCTCGTTCAGGCGCAGGTCGGCCGAGGCGCCGTACCACGCGAGGGACGCCACGTCGTAGCGGTACTCGAGCGGCCGGTCGAGCGTGCCGCCGTGCGCGGAGAGCGAGATCCGGGAGCCGGTCCGCCAGGTCAATGCGCCGTTCCAGCCCTGCGATCCGGCACCGGGGCCCAGCTCGGCGTTCCACCCCGCCGACGTGGTCACGCGGTCGCTCGCCAGCCAGGACACGGCCACCGACGAGCGCCACCCGTGGTCCGTGAAGCTGGTGAGCGGCGTGTTCACCCCGGCCGGCGGGTACCAGTAGCGCTCTCCCTGCCATTGGATCGACAGGCGCGGGACCACCGTCCAACTCACGGCGCCGTCGACCGCGTGGTACGGAAGCGGGCTGAAGGCCTGCCAGATGCTCCACAGGTCGAAGATCGGCCGGTACTGGCGCACCGTCGCGGACACCGTCACCGGGCGCGCGAGCCAGCGCGCTCCGAGGTCCCAGCTCCCCCAGAGGCCGGCCGCGAGGTCGTACTGCACGTCGGCGGTGAGCGCGAGCGAGGTCCGGGGGATCCGTGCGTCGCCGCTCATCCCGACCCGCTCCTGGTCGATGCCGTAGTGGAGCGCGTCGGTCAGGCGCAGGTACTCTGCGGCGATGTCGCCGGCGGTGCCCGAGTATCGCGCTGCACCACCCACGAAGAGCTGGCTGCGCGACGGCTGGAAATCGTTGAGCGGGTCGAGGGCGCCGCTCGTCACGGGCACGTTGGCGGCGCGTCCGAGTCCCCACCCGCCGTACACCTCGGCGGTCAGCCTACGGGAGCGGTCCCGCGCGGTGGCGGCGAGCCCATCGAAGCCGTAGCGGCCGAGCCTGCCGTCGGTGATCTGGCGGCCAAGGCGCAGGCCCCAGCCGCCGTGGTCGTAGTCGGCGTAGCCCTCGACGAGCTCGAACGTCCGGTCGGGTCCGGGCCAGGCGCCGCCGCTGCCGAGGTCGCCGCCGACGCGGGCGTGGCCGTGGAGGCTCAGCCCGGCCACGCCGAGCCCCCACATCGTGGCGTCGGCGTCGACCACGCCGGGGGTGCTGGCCTGCCGGCCCCCGGGGCGGAAGAACACGCAATAGGCGCCGCCATCGCAGGCGACGGCGTAGCCGTCGGGGGTGGTCGGTCCGCCGCCGGGGCCGCTCACCACCGAGCCGGAGGGGATGCTGTCCATCTGCCAGCCACGATAGCTCACCGACTGGGCGTTGGCATCGAGCCGGACGCGCCACCCCTGCGCCGCCGCAGCCACGGGCGCCAGGAGCGCGGCGGCGCAGAGGATGGCGCTCCGGGCGCGTGCGGCGGTCACGGTCGACCCCCGTCCGCCCACCGCTCCTGGATGCCGGTCAGGTGGCAGGTGGCGCATTCACGGCCCGGCTCGTGGGTCCGCTGGGCGGCGTGGCAGAGCAGGCACAGGTTGCGGGTCGGCGTGAGCGTCGCGGCCGCCACGTCCGTGTGGCACGCGCTGCAGCGGCGATGTGCGTCGATGGGCGGGGCGTGGGCGGTCTGCAACCCGGTGCCGACGTGGCAATCGGTGCAGTCGGTGGCGGGGCCGGCGTGGCGGTCGTGGCACGAGGCGCAGCGCACCGCCGGATCGGCCGCCAGCGTCACCGGGGTCGTGTGGCACGACAGGCAGTCGATCGAGTCGTGCCGTGCGTGCGGGAAGGCCACCGGACGCGTGATCGGCCCGCGCCCCGGCGCGCCCACCGGCACGGCGACCGTCACCGCCGCGGTGCGTGTGCTCGGGTCGTGACAGGTGCTGCACGTGCGGCGTTCCGGCGCCTGGTGGTGGCAGATCTGGCATCCGCGTGGCGGATCGAAGGTGAGCTTCCGCTGGGAGCCGGGATCGTGGCAGGTCAGGCAGGCGAGCTTCTTGTGGATCGCGTGCGAGAACGAGTCCGCCGCCGACGGTGTGGCGTGCGGCGGCGGATCATTCGGCGGCGGTGCGTCCCCTTTTCCTCGGGGTTCCGGGTCGGCCCCGGGTGGCGCCGGACTCGCGCCCAGCGCCTTGACCGTGTCGAACGGGACCGGCGGGAGGAGACGCTCCTTGCCCTTGTGGGGGGTCCGGACCTCGCGATGGCACCCGGTGCAGTCGCTGGCGTCCACCCGCGCGGTGTGGGGCTGGTGGCAGTTGATGCAGGTCGTGGGACCGACGGCCTTCCGGTGGGCCGCCCCGCTGTGGAACGGGATCTTCTTCCATTCCGTGTGGCACTGGGCGCAGCGCGCCGCGGCATCCGCCGGCTTGGTCTGCTTGTGCGGGTCGTGACAGTCGCCGCAGCGGGCGCGGTGCGGGTCGCGGGTAAAGTCGAAGGCGGAGATCAGCCCTCGCATCTGGTGGCACGCGGTGCATTCCCGCCCGCTCGGGATGAGGAGCTTCGACGCCGAGTCGCGCTCGGCCAATGCCGGCACGCCCACGTCGAACTGGTGGCACAGCGTGCAGTGCATCTGGGTCTGGGCGGCCTGCATGGTGCCCAGGCGGATCCTGGTGCCGATGTGGCACCCGGCATCGAGGCAAGTGGTGTCCGCCGGGATGAACCGGTGGGCCGAGCGCGCGTGGCAGGTCAGGCATTCGACCTTGCCCTTGAGGACGGCCGAATCGGATGAGAGGTGGATGCGGTGCCCGGCGGTGGCACTGACCTGCTCCCAGCTCTTCTTGGCGTCGCCGCGTTCGTGGCATTGTTCGCAGACCGCGCGCGGCACCTTCCCGTGCGGCGGGACGACCTCGGGCCGCGCCAGGATCCAGCCGATCATCTCCTTGGTCTGGGCCTCGAGGTTGAACGGGTGGCACGAGTGGCAGGAGAGCTTCGCGTGCTTTCCCTCGAGCGCGTTCACGAGCAGGTACGTGCCGGTGTCGGGACGCACGAACGGCTGGCCGCTCGGGATGAAGATGTGGCACCCGCGGCAGAAGTTGTTGTCGTGCATCACATAGTCGAACGACTTGTGCGCCCCGAGGCCGGCCAGGGCCACCACGAGCACCACGCCGCCGATCATCGCCCCCTGCACCCATCCCTGCCGCACCACGATCCAGGCCCACATCGCGCGCCGCCGCCGCCAGAGCCACACCAGGGCCACCACGCCGACGATCGCACCCAGGACCGCGCCCCCGGCCATCAGCCACGGCGGCTGCTGGAACAGGAACTGGGCGACCTTGACGATCGGGTCGGGCAGGGGGGAATGGATGACGACGGAATCCACCGCCTCGTGGATCCGCTCGGCCTGTTGACCGGTGGGCACGCCAGCGGCGCCTTGAAGCAGGTGGACGACCCCGCGCAAGGCGCCGATGGAACGGATCAGGAGAATCGTGGCCTCCCCGGCCGCTGCGTCATCGCGTGGAGGCCAGGCCGCCGGTGCGCGGAGGCACGTAGTGCACCGCCGGGCGCGCGAGGGCCCGGTCGATCAGCTCCTGCACAGCGGGCGGCGGCGGCGCCAGCCCGTACTGCGTCTTCACCGCGTTGATCGTGGCCGCCAGCATCCCTTCGTAGTAGAAGGGGTTGTGCACGCCATACGAGCCATCGGAGTGGCTGTACTGGGTCGCCTCGGCGAACATCTGGGCGTTGAAGAGGCCACCCTCGGCCGTGGTGACGGCGTTGGCCGCGTTGAATTCGGACGGCGTGGTGGCATAGATCTGGGCCAGGTAGCCGCTGTCGGTCGGGAATGCGTCCAGCGTCCCGTTGTGGTTCACGTCGTTCCACAGCTGGTTGACAAGGCCGGCGACCGTGGCCCGCTCGTTGTTGAAGAGGTTGGTCACGACCGTGGCGTCGGCGTGGCAGCCGCTCTGGGTGCAGCTCCCCCAGTTGCGCGCCGTGGAGGTGTAGGCGCAGCTGTTGTCCGCCACCGGCACCCCGGCGCCATTGACGCACGGTGCCGGCCGGAACAGGTGGCCCACCGACTGGAAGACGAACCCGTTGCTGTCGGTGACGGTGAACGGGTGAACGTGGCAGCCGGCGCACAGCAGCGGGTTCGACGCCGAGCCGTGCGTGGTGTAAGCGCCGGACGAATCGTAGGTGAAGCCCGGCGGCACCCAGCCCGCGCCCTCGCCGATCAGGATGGCGCCCTGCACCGCGTGGGCGCCGCGCGAGCCGCGGGTGAAGTTCGAGGCCGGCGTGGTGTTCCGCCAGTGGCACTGCATGCAGAGATTGACCGACGGGTCGGGCGAGGTGATCGGCAGCCGGAGGCTCGCGGTGTTGGGCGAGCCGTGCGGATCGTGGCAGACGACGCAGGTGATCGTCTGGGTGTTGCCGCTTGACGCTTCGGCGTAGACGTTCGACCCGCCGAACCGCGCCAGCGCGGCCTTCCCCTCGTGGCACCCCTGGCACCCGGCGGTGGTGGCCGGATGGTCGTTGGCCGCCGAGTCGCCGTGGCCGGACGCCGCCCACTGCTCGACGAACGGCTCGTGCGCGCCGCTGTGGCAGGCGCCACAGCTCGCGAGCGTGTCGTGCAGGCTCATGTGGGCCAACGGGGCGGTCCCGCCGTCGGGGTTGCTCACGTGGGTCTGGCCCGGGCCGTGGCAGGACTCGCACTGGACGTCCTGGTAGACCGTGGACGGCACCTTGTCGTAGCCGGCGCTGTCCCGGCCGTTGCCGTTGCCGGAGACCGTGTGGCAGGTCTTGCAGTAGCCCGCCGCGTTGGCCGGCAACGCCGACCACGCCTTGGCGTGGGGGCTGTTGCTGAGCCACTGCCCCTGCGTGGTGGCGTGGCAGTTGCCGCAGGTGGTCTGCTTGGTGGCGGTGTTGTAGTACCCGAGGAATCCGTTCGTCTGGTCGGGCGGCGGGTTGAACGGCGCGCGATCGCGATAGACGATCTGGTCGCAGCCGGCGAGGGTGAAGACGAGCACCGCCGAGGCGGTGAGGAGCAAGGTCATCCGTGACGTGCGACGCATCGGGGGACTCCGTGGTTTCCCGGATGGCGTATATTCAAGTCTCTCCCGGTTTGGCGCAAGCCGAAAAAGGTGAAACGACTATGAAACCAGCTTCAGGTAGCCATTGCCCCAGCTGCGGCCAGCTGACCGGCGAAAGTGCCCGATTTTGCGCGAGTTGCGGAGCCACGTTGCAAACCGCACCGCGCAAGGGACCTAGCTCCTTAATGCTTGCGGCTGGCGGGGTCGTGATCTTCGCCTTGGGCCTCGGGCTCGGCTATCTCGCGGCCGGCGATCGCGGGCGGGCGCCTCAGCCGGTCGCCGCGGACGCCGGTGGCGCCGAGGCGGCGCCGCCCGACATCAGCAACATGTCGCCACGGGAGCGGTTCGACCGGCTGTACGACCGGGTCATGCGCGCCGCCAGTTCGGGGGACGAGGCCACGGTCCAGCGCTTCGGGCCGATGGCCGTCGCCGCATACGGGATGCTCGACAGCGTCGACGACGATGCCCGCTACGACGCCGCGCTCCTGAAGATCCACCTGGGCGATGTGGCCGGCGCCAAGGCCCTGGCCGACACCATCCTCAGGCGCACGCCGACGCACCTCTTCGGCCTCATGATCCGGGGCACGCTCGCCCGCGCCGCCAAGGACAGCGTCGGCGCCCGGCGGAATGAGCGGGCCTTCCTCGCGGCCTATGACAAGGAGATGACCAGGGCCCGGCCCGAGTACGCCGAGCATAAGTCCGCCCTCGACGCATTCCGCGCCCAGGCCCAGGGCGACGTGAAGTAGCGGCGGGCTTCCCCTTGGGGCATGCTGTGTATATTGGAATCCGGAGCTGATCGCAGCACCGGACCCAAGGGAGGGCTCCATGAAAGCGGGCACCAAGTTCCTGCTCGGCGCGGCGGTGATCGTTGCCAGCGTGAGCGTCCTGATGGTGGAAGGGGTCAAGGAGACGGGGACGTACTTCCTGACCCCGACCGAATTGAAGGGCAAGGTCGCGGCCGACCCGACGTTCGTGAATGTCGGCCTCAAGGTGGGCGCCAAGGTGGTCAAGGGCTCGCTCACCCGCAACACCGCCGCCCACGAGATCGACTTCAAGGTCTCCGACGGCACCACCGTCTATCCCGTCACCTATCGCGGCACCATCCCCGACACCTTCACCGACGCGGACGACATCGACGTCGTGGTCGAGGGCCGGCTCCAGGCCGATGGCGTGATCCACGCCACCGACGTCCTGGCCAAGTGCGGCTCCCGCTACGACGCCGTGCCCAAGGCCTGAGCCGACCGTGACCCTCCTCGGTACGTTCTGTCTCTGGGCCACCATCCTGGTGAGCACGTGGGGGGCGGTCCTCGCGTTCAGCGGACGCTGGCGCGGGCGGCCGGAGCTGGTCGGCAGCATCCGCGGCGCGGTGTTCGCGGGGTTCGGCCTCCTGGTGGTGGCCGCGGCCTGCCTCTGGCAGGTGCTCGCCGCGCACGACTTCAACGTCGAGTACGTCGCCGCCTACACCTCGCGCAACCTCCCGACCTACTTCCTCGTCTCCGCGTTCTGGGCCGGCCAGAAGGGCTCGCTTCTCTTGTGGGCCATCGTGCTGTCGCTCTTCGCGGCGCTGGCCCAGTGGCTCACCGCGCGGCGCTACGCCGACCTGCTGCCGTACGTGGCGGGCGTCACCTGCACGGTGCTCGTCTTCTTCGTGCTGGTAATGGTCACGAGCGCCAACCCGTTCGAGCGCCTGGCGTACACCCCGGCCGACGGACGCGGGCTCAATCCGCAATTGCAGCACCCGGCGATGATCATCCATCCGCCGATGCTCTACCTCGGCTACATCAGCGCGGTCATCCCCTTCGCCTTCGCCGTGGCGGCGCTCCTCTCCCGGCGGCTCGACACCGGATGGATCCACGCCATCCGCAAGTGGACGCTGGTCTCGTGGCTCTTCCTGTCGGTGGGCATCACGCTCGGGATGTGGTGGGCCTATACCGAGCTGGGGTGGGGCGGGTACTGGTCGTGGGACCCGGTCGAGAACGCGAGCTTCCTCCCCTGGCTCACGATGACCGCGTTCCTCCACTCGGTGATGATCCAGGAAAAGCGCGGGATGCTCAAGCGCTGGAACCTGAGCCTCATCATCGGGACGTTCCTCCTGACCATCTTCGGGACGTTCCTGACCCGCTCGGGCGTCATCGCGAGCGTGCACAGCTTCACCCAGTCGGCGGTCGGGTACTGGTTCCTCGGGTTCCTGCTGCTGGCCGGCGTGGCGTCGTACACGCTGCTCTACACCCGCTGGCCCCAGCTCGAGGCGGAGGTGCAGTTGGAGTCGATGGCCAGCCGCGAGGCGGCCTTCCTCTTCAACAACCTGCTGCTCGTCGGGATCGCGTTCTCGGTGCTCTGGGGCACGCTCTTCCCGATCCTGTCGGAGCTGGTGCGGGGCACCAAGATCACCGTGGGCCCGCCCTTCTTCAACCGGGTCAACGGGCCGCTCGGGCTGCTGCTCCTGGCGCTCACCGGCATCGGGCCGCTCATCGCCTGGCGGCGCGCATCGACGGCCAACCTGCGGCGGCAGTTCGTCTGGCCGCTTGCGGCCTTCGGCGTCACGTTCGCCGGGCTCCTGCTGGTCGGCGTCCGCCAGCTCTCGCCGCTGATGGCGTGGTCGCTCGCCGGGTTCGTCCTCGGCACCGTGCTGCAGGAGTTCGCCCGCGGCGTCCGCGCCCGGCACCGTATGTACCACGAATCGCCGGTCGTGGCGTTCGTGCACCTCGTCGCCCGCAAC
Organism: Gemmatimonadales bacterium; assembly: GCA_035934835.1. GTDB lineage: Bacteria > Gemmatimonadota > Gemmatimonadetes > Gemmatimonadales > GWC2-71-9 > CAMLHU01. The sequence goes on from DASYXP010000037.1 coordinate 9,315, forward strand.
CGCCGGCGCTACGGCGGCTACCTGGTCCACGTGGCCATCCTCATCTACTTCGTGGCCTTCGCGGGCACGGCGTTCCGTGAGGACCTGCAGGTCTCGCTCAAGCCGGGGCAGTCGGTCACGATGCGGAGCCCCTTCGGCCACAACTACAAGTTCACCCACCTCGGGATCAGCCAGTACGACGCGCTCAATCGCTCGGTGTCGGCGGCGACGGTCGAGGTGTCCGAGGATGGCCGTTCCCTCGGCGTGCTCAAGTCCGAGAAGCGCCAGTACGTCGACGGGCTCGGGCGCCCCACGTTCAACCCGTCGACCGAGATCGCGCTCCGCAGCACGCCGCAGGAAGACCTCTACCTCGTCTTCGAGAGCTCGGTGGACGGCACCGAGGAGGCCAACTACCGGTTCACCATCACGCCGCTGGTCTGGTGGGTCTGGTACGGCGGACTGATGCTGGTCATCGGCGGGCTGGTCACGATGTGGCCCGCTGCGACCGGGGGCGGCACCGGGTCGAAGTCGCCGGTCGAGCCCGGGTATGCCGCGGCGCTGGCCGCGCCGGGCGGGAGCGCCGCATGAGCGGGATGGATCGCCGCGGCTTCTTCGGCGCCCTGGTGCTCGGCGCAGTGCCGCTCGTGCTGCACGCATCGCAGCAGCAACAGCCGGGGGACACGACGCGGGCCCAGATCCCGCAGGGCGACGCGGGATTCCTGCCCAACCCGGCGCTGGCCGGCGTCTCCCGTCCGCCGGTGACCGCCCAGGACAACGATCCCCTCATCGTCGGCATCGAGCACCGGGTGCGCTGTCCCTGCCCCTGCGGGCTCGACGTATACACCTGCCGCACGACCGACTTCACTTGCAGCTATTCACCGGAGCGCCACCGGGAGATCATGGGCCTGGTGCAGCAGGGGATGACGCCGGACCAGGTGGTGGCGGCGCTGGTGGCCAAGTACGGAGAGTCGACACTGATGGCGCCCAAGCCCCGCGGCTTCAACCTGGTGGGCTACCTCCTTCCGGGGTCGCTGGTGCTCCTCCTCGGTGCGGCGCTCACGTCGGTGATCCTCTCCCGCCGGCGGGGCGCCGCCCAGGTGGCCGGGTTCGTCCCCGCCATGGCGGGCGATCGAACGGTCGACGCATCGCCCGACGAATTGGCCAAGCTCGCCCAGGCGATGCGGGACCTGGACCAGTGAACGCACTGGAAGTGGTGCTCGGCGTTGTGGTCGCGGCCGCCGCGGTGACGCTGGTGGCGTGGCCGCTCTGGCATCCGCCCGCGCCGGGCTTCGCGGCGCTCGATGATGCGCCGTCGCTCGAGGAGACCCGCAAGGGCGTGGCGCTCCTGGCCCTCCGCGAGATCGAGTTCGACCGCGAGACCGGCAAGCTCTCCGACCAGGACTACGAGCGCCTCAAGTCGGCATACACCGCCGAGGCCGTGTCGGCGCTCCGGGTGGAGGAGGGTCGGGCGGCCCGAGCCTCCGCGCCGGCTGAGGCGCTCATCGCCGAGCGGGTCCGGGCGCTCGGCGGTCGGGCCGTCGCCCAGTCGGCCGTTGGCCGCGGCCCCAGCTGCAGCAACTGCGGCCCGCGGCCCGAATCCGACGCCATCTACTGCTCGGGTTGCGGGCGGATGCTGGCGGGTCACGGCTGCGGCCGCTGCGGTGCCGCGCTCCCGCCGGGGGCACGGTTCTGCGAGTCGTGCGGGTCGCCGGTGGCGGGCGCCGCCTGATCGGAGGCCGGTGAGGGCAGGGGCGAGCAGACCCCCGGGCGACGTCTCGTCCGGGGGTCTGCGCATTCCGTACCGTGGTGCTTCGCTGCTGCTGGCCGCTTCGCTCGTGCTGCATTGCTGCCTTCGGCCGCCGCGCCCTTGGCTCACAGCTGGCGACCGTCCTGCCACCTTCCGTCCGGCTCAGGGGCCCTGGACCGCCCCGCGGTTCAGAGCCGGTAACCCGCGCCGATCCCCACCCGTGTGCGCCACATCGTGTGCTGGCTCAGGTCGGGCGTGAGGTCGGCATCGGCCAGCTGAGAGCCCGTGACCGCCGCATCGCCCCGGAGCGATAGTCCCAGGCGTCCGGTGATGGGAAGCTCCAGCGAGGCGCCGGCGTGGGCGCCCGCACGGGCCACCGAGCTGCCACCATTCTGCTTCCACAGGTCGAGGAGTGGGCCGGCGTGGATGACCAGCCGGCCCCCGGCCGGCGTCGTCGCGACGGAGTGCCTGACCTCCGGCGCCAGCTCGATCAGCGTGAGGTCGCCGCCCTGGGTCAGCGCGATGGCGCCCTGGGAATACCCGGTGGCCGAGCCCGCGATCGTGAGCGCCACCCCGAAGCGCGCGCCCGTAAGGCGGAGCGTCATGAGGGTCGGCCGCGACGGGCGGATGTAGACGGGTATCGCCGACGTGTCGCGGACGCCGCCGTGGAAGCGGGCGGCGCCGAATTCGAGGGTCAGTCGGGTGCCGGTCTCCTGCTGCGCCCGGAGGGTGGCCGGGGCCAGGAGGAGCAGGGTGCCGCAAAGGATCAGTCGTCGCATCGAGGGTCTCCAGGGTCGGGGCCATCCGGGAGGCGCACGCGCCTCCCGGATAGTCGGTGTCACTTCATGTCGAGCCGGATCCAGCCCTGCCGGCTCTGGTCGTAGCCGATGAACGACCAGTTGGCGATCGGGTGGGTGTAGCCGGTGATGCTGTTGGCGATGGCCACGCCAACGAGGTCGTCGTTGGACTTGATCCAGTTGACGGCCTCGGCGATCAGCGACCAGAGCGCCTTGACCGCACTGATCGTGGCGCCGTTGAGGCCGATGTTGTCCTTGGCGCCCTTGTACTGGCTCGAGAAGTTGTTCACGGCGCCGACGAACGCCGCCATGTTCGTGTTGTCCACCTTGACCTGGCAGGCGGTGTCGTCATCCTCCAGGGCCAGGATCGAGAAGTTCTGGTCGGGGTACTTTGTGTGATACTCATTGAGCTGGGTCTGGCTGAAGAGCATGAGGTCGCCGCTCCAGGAGGTGCCGTTGAGGTCCCAGTAGGTGTTCCCGTGCTCGCCGACGCACCAGAGCGTGTGGTAGGTGGCGTTGTCCCCGGCCGCATTGGGGCCGAGGATGTGGAGTTCAAACTCGGGGTCCCCCTTCAACCAACCCTCAAACGTGCCCGAGAACTGCACATAGCTCATGTAGAGCCCGTGGATCACGACGGTGCCGCCGCCGGTGCCGCCCGAGGTCCCGCCGGTGGTGCCCCCGCCCGGCGAGCCGCACGCCTCGATCGTGCAGGTGGTGAGCTGGGGTGCCGATTCGGGGTGGTCCAGGTCGGTTTCCTGGGGCTCGACGGCCAGGACCGGCACAGCCGGTGGCCGATCGGGGGACAGGACGTGGCGGCGGCCCTTGGTGTCATACGCCACCGGGGCGTCGTGGTCGTTGATGGCCGTGGCCACGAGGATGTTCTCGTCGCCCTGCCACGCCTCCCGCTGGCCGTGGACCGGGAAGTAGAACTCGAGGGGGCGGGCCTCGGCAGCGTCCGCCGCGATGCTCGTCTGGGGCTCGCCGCTGGCGGACGCCATCGCCCGCATCGGGGCGGTGCCCGGCCGGCCGAGGAACCGCTGGAACTGCAGCTTGTGCTCCCGGAACGGCGAGGCGCCGAGTTCCGACCGGACCAGCGCCCGGAAGGACGGGTCGCCGAGCGCCAGGGCGGTGCGCTTGGCCAGGCGCTCGAGGCGGCCCTGTTCGCCATCGATGGGGGCGGGTTCGCTGATGACGACGTCGGCGCCGGAAGCGCTGGTCCCGGTCGGGCCCCGATCGTCGGCGCACGCCGATGCGACCGAGAGCAGCGCCGGCACCAGCCAGAGCGTGGAATACCGCATATCTCCTCCTTGGGTGGGGGCGCCATCGCGCCCGTGACTGAAGCGCGCCCAAGGTAGGGATCGGGGGCAAGCGGGCCGTCACCCCGCCGCCGCGGGATGGCACGAAAAAACGGGACGACCGACCGCGTCGCCCCGCTCTTGGAGCACCGCTTGTCGGTCAGTGGAAGGTGACTTCCATCCCGACGGCGATCACGTCGAACCTGGTCCCCGTGAGCGCCGTCGTTCTGCCCTGCTTGATGTCGCCGGGCCGGCCGGCGAACCAGGTGACCTCGGGGGCGATGGTCACGCGGCGGCCGAGCGGGAGCTCATACGCCACTCCGGCGAGGCCGCCCAACCCGAACCCGCTCGCGGGGACGAAACTCGCCGGCTCGACCGACATCCCGCTCAGCCCGGCGCCAAGCTTGAGGCGGAGGCCGCTGGCGCCACGCGGGTAGTAGATCGCCACGGCGGTGAGGGTGCCAGCGTACTGGTCGCCCACGCCCTGTAGCGTCCTGGACCACGCGGTCAAGTCGAGGCCGATCCGGAGGTCGGGGGTGAGTGTCGTGCCCGCGGCCAGGTGGACGACGGTCCCGGTCTGGCGTCCCGAGGCCGCGCAGCCGTTGCACTGTTCGGCCTCCCGACCGGCGCCGAGCCCGGTGGCGACCCAGAACTCGTGCCGCGGCCCTGGTCCGTCGGTCCCCGGGCGCTGGGCGGAGAGGGGGAATGCCGCTGCGAGGAGCAGGGCCATCAGGGTGAGTTCGTGGCGCGCGCGCATCTCGCCTCCGTGGGGGTCGGGTGAGGACCCGGTGGGGCGGCAATCGGCGTGCCGATGTTGGCAGGCGGGAGGGTCGGGGCAGCGGAGCTGGTGTGGCGCCGGCTGCGGCGGAGGAGCGTCGGTGCGTGTGGCGCGGGGCCGTCAGTCGATCTCGGTGTCGAACCGGACCAGCGTACGGAGCGCCACCCGGAGCGCCGCCCAGGCGATCGTGAGGCATCCGGCCACGACCGCGCCGGTGGCGATGACGATGCCCGCCACGCCGGGGTGCCCGTCGAGCTGCGTGTCCCGGAGGAACTCCGCCACCGGCCCCGCCTCGACGACGATGACCAGCACCAGGAGCCCGGTGATGGTCATCATGCACACGAGCCCGCCGAAGCTGGTCGGGATCTGGGCCGCGTTCTCGCTGTCGAACTGCGGATACACGGCGCCGAACGCCAGCGCCAGCGCGGCGATGGCGAAGGTGAGCGCCGCCACCGTGCCGACGTTCATCAGCAGGATGACCGGCGCCGACTTGAGCGACACGTTGGTGATGATGGTCAGGCCGAGCGACAGGACCAGGAGCGGCGCCGTGCCGGTCCAGTACTTGCTCCGGAGCAGCGCCCGCAGGTCGAGTGGGCTCGAGCGCAGGAGCCAGAATTGGCGCCCTTCGAGCGACACCGCCGGGAAGATGAACCGCACCGCGATGGCCGCCAGCACGAACCCGCTGAGCCCCTGGTTGAGGAAGATGACCAGCGTGGTCACGAAGAGCGGCACCCGCTCCCCGGTGTTGATGGGCAGGGCGGAGATGTTGAAGAGGTACACCACGAGCAGCACGCCGATGAGGATGAGCTGGCCCCACTGGGTGGAATCGCGGAAGAAGACCCGCACGTCCTTCAGCAGCATCTCCCGCTGCATCGCGCCGAGAGGCCGGAGCAGGGCCGTGACCCAGCGCGCCTGGCGCCGTCCGGCGTCCCGCGTGTCGCCGCCTTCCTGGGCCCGGGAAAAGCCGGAGGCGTAGAGTCGATGGTGCAGGAGGGCGCCCAGGACGACGAACGCGCCGGCCGTGCTCCAGAGGAGGAGTATCGGGAGCGGGTCGGCCACCCGGTCGAGCCAGTTCATCACGGTATCAGCGGCCCACTGGCTCGGCAGTAGCGGGCTGGTCGGTGCCTGCAGGAGCGTCAGGAAGTCGATGAGGTTCCGGAACCCCTCCGGCCGGGCGAGCTGCTCGGGCTTGGCCAGACGGAGCCAGAGGACGAAGCCCGCCGCCGCCGCCACCGCCAGGAGGGTCAGGAGGTCGCGGAGCCGCCGGGCCGGAAAGACGTTCACCAGGAGCAGGGTCAGCACCGCGCCGACCGCCGCAGGGATGATGAGCAGCGGGATGAGCGCGGCCGCGGCCACGAGCGGGAAGAGCGGCCCCCCGCCGAACACGGCGCCGTACGCCGCGAAGATCGGCACTGCCATCACCACCACCATCCACGACGAATGCAGCAGGTTCTCCGCCAGCTTGGCCAGGTAGAACCAGAGCCAGTCGACCGGCGCCGAGATGAGCAGGTCGAGGTCGCGGGCCAGGAAGAACGACGAGAGCGCCGTGATCAGGTTCGAGAGCAGCAGGAGGGACAGGAACGCGAGGAACCCCACCGCCAGGATCTTGCTCGCGATGAGCGGGCCCACTTCCGGCGTGTCCTTGAGGTAGCGGAGCACCTTGTGCAGCAGGCCGTACGTCCCGCCCCAGAACACCGTGCCCACGAAGAGCAGGAGGAGGACCTTGGTGCCGGCCCCCTTCCGCTCCTGGCGCAGGCGCGCCCGTGCGCTCTGCCACTTGGGCCGGAGGAGGTCCGGCATCCACGGCTCTCGGCCTCCGGCGGCGGCCTCGATCGCGCTCACTTGCCGAACACCGCCTCGAGCGCGCCGACCTCGCCGGTGCCCGTCACCTTGAGGAACACCTCCTGCAGCGACATCCCGTGGGACGCGGTCTGCTCCCGGAGCTCCTGCATCGTCCCCACGCCCGCGATCTTGCCGCGGTGGATGATCGCGATCCGGTCGCAGACGGCCTCGGCCACCTCGAGGGTGTGGGTGCTCATCAGCACCGTGCCGCCGCGATCCACGAAGCGTCGGAAGAGGTCCTTGAGGAACGACTGGCCCTTGGGATCGAGCCCCACCATCGGCTCGTCCACCACGATCACCTCGGGGCGGTGGATCAGGGCGCTCGAGATGATGAGCTTCTGGCGCATCCCGTGGCTGTACTTCTCGACCAGCTGGTCCTTCCAGTCGGTGAGCTCGAAGAGGTCGAGCAACTCGGTCATCCGCGCCTCGACCTCCCCGCCTTCCTGCCGATAGAGCCCCGCCACGAAGCGCAGGAACTCCGTCCCGGTCAGCTTGTCATAGACGTACGGGCGGTCGGGGATGAATCCCAGCGTCTGCTTCGCCGCCACCGGGTCGACCGCGATGTCGTGCCCCGCGATGGTGACGGTGCCGGTGGTGGGCTGCAGGATCCCGGCGATCATCCGGAGCGTGGTGGTCTTCCCGGCGCCGTTCGGGCCCAGGAAGCCGAAGAGCTCACCCCGGGGCACGTGGAGCGAGATGTGGTCCACGGCGGTGAACGAGCCGTAGCGCTTGGTCAGGTCGGTGAGGCGGATCATTCGCCGTCCAGGAACGCGGTGGGACGCAGGGCGCCGGCGAGCGGCAGGTACTCGGCCCAGTGGGAGGTGGCGCCGACCACCAGCCGGGCGTGCGCCGGCGACGCGGGGAACTGCCCGAAGGCGGGGTCGACCGGCACCCAGTCGCCGATGAACGCCTCGGCCCAGGTGTGGCGCCGCACGCCGCCCCGGCCGACCAGGAGCCCGGCCACGGGGCGCGCCGGCAGCCCCACCCGCCGGGCCAGCGCGGTGAAGAGGATGGCCATCCCCGCCGCATTCGCGCGCCGGCGTGCCAGCACCTGGGCCGCGGTGGGCCAGGGCCCGCCGGCGCTGTCGTCGACGAACACGATGTTCCGGTGGATCCACCGGACCAGGCTTGCGGTGGCGAAGCGCGCGCTGGTCTCCGTGCCGACCACGCGCCGGGCCAGCGCGGTGACGGCGGAGTCGTCCGGCGACAACCGTGGCTCGCCGCGGAGCGCGCGGATGAAGCGGATGTCGGTCATCGGGATCGGCTGGAGCGGCCGCATCGGGTCGCGGAGCGGCGCGAACGGGATCCGGGTGAGCGCCAATGTGTCGCCGGTGAACGACTGCATCGGTCCCGCGCCCTGCAGGTCGGAATACTCCGCCCCGGGGAGGATCACCCGCCACCCGACGTTCCCCGCCGCCAGCGCCGAATCGGCCGGGCCGGCAGTGACCGGGAGCGTCGGCAACCCGGCCGGCGGGTGAGCCGAGTCGCTGAGGGCCTTGAGTCCGTCGTTGGCGAACTCGAAGGCGGTGCGCTCGAAGGTGAGGCCGCCGCCGGTCCAGATCCGCACCGGGAACCCGTTGACGTCGTACCAGGCGTGGGTCGGCACCCCGTGCTGCACGAGGGCCACGCGCCACGCCCGGAGCGTGTCGGTGCGCGCCACCTGGTAGCCGGTGTCGGTCTTCACCACGCTGTCGGGGATCACGAAGGTCGAGTCGCCGGTGACGGTGACGCCGATGGCGTAGTACTCGAGCGTGGCCGGATCGAACACCGGATGGCTCACGGTGGCGCCGACGGCCGGGCGCTCCCGGTACGCCATCTGGATCGGGAAGGCCCCCAGCGGCAGGAGCGGTCCGTCGATCCGCTGCACCGACCGCCACGGCCCACCGGTCGAGTCGATCGTGCCCGTGAGCAGCGAGTCACCGCGCGTGGTGATGGTGGCCCCGGCCTTCCCTTCGGGGCCCGACAGCTGGACGTCCATCCAGCGCAGGCCGAGCCGGGTGGTGAGGAATGCGTTGCTGGAGAATTCGTGGCGCTCCGGCCCGTGCGGCCCGGCGAGCACCACGACCAGCCGCTCCGAGAGCCGCACTTCCGCCGGTGTCGAATCGGTGGGCGGGAGCGTGTCCACGGTGATCGACGCCAGGCCCACCTGGCGCGTGCCCCACGAGACCCGGTAATACGCCGCCCCCGGCGGTACCCGCTGCGCCGAGGCCGCCGACCGACCGGCAGGCGCGCCGTAGCGCCGTTCCGCCAGCCACGCCAGCGACGCGACCCACACCACCAGGATCACCGCCGCGACGGATCCCCGGCTCACGGCGTCCGCCGCCGGCCCAGCGCCGCCTCGATCTCGGCGCGATCCCCTTCGCGCTCCACCATCACCACCACCGACGCAGGGTACTCCGTCGGCCGGAGCGGGTCGTCGAGGGTGTCGCGGAGGAGTCGGGCCGCCTCGTCGATCGGGAGCTGCCCCGCGCCCGCGCCCACGAGCGGCATCGCAATGGACACGAGCTGCCACTGCGCCACCCGCTGCCATGCCGAGACCAGCGCGCGGCGGACGGAGTCGGCGGTCGCGGGCTGCTCCGCCGACTGGATCACTGCGTGGACCACGAACTTGGCCGGAAGGTCGCCGGCGCCCGTCACCACCGCCGCCCCCGGCACCAGCGCCTGCTGCGTCCGCCGCTGCTCGCGGAAGCGGGGGCCGGCCTGCCGGTCGAGCCGCGCGGCGGCGGTCGTCACCGGGTCGAGCGTTGCGTCCGCCGGCCGGATGACGGCGTCGACCTCCGCGAATGCGATATCGTCCACCTTGACCTCGATCACCGCGCGGCCTCCCGGGCCCGCCGGTACATCTCGCGGGCTTCCTCGCTCCGGCCCTGCCGGTCGAGGATGCGTCCCAGGAGGTGGTACGCTCGCCCCTGCCGGAGGTCGAGCTCGGCGGCGCGGCGGAGCGCGGCCTCCGCCCCAGCCAGGTCGCCCTGGTGGTGGAGCGCTTCGCCGAGGTAGAAATGCGCCGGCGCGTTGGCCGGGGCGACGTGGATCGCGTGCTGCAGCGTCTCCACCGCCTCGGCCGGGAGGCCCTTGCGGTGCAGCAGGAGGCCAAGCTGGAAGAGCGACGCGGGATGCTCCGGCGACTCCCGCAACGCCCGGCGGAGGTCGGCTTCGGCCTCAGCATAGCGCTTGAGGAGGCCCAGCACGGCGCCACGCTGGCAGAGCAGGCCGGCGTCCGTGGGGCGGTCCGCAAGGGCCAGGGTCAACTGGTCCACCGCGCCCTCCAGATCCTCCTGCGCCTCGAGGATCGTCGCGAGCGCCGCGCGGGCCTCGACGTGATGTTCATCCAGCTCAAGGAGCGAACGGTAGGTGATCACCGCCTCCGACGGACGCTGGCGCGCCACCTGCTCGGCGGCCCGCCGGAAGAGGAGGTCGCTCTCGGACCCCTCGGCCAGCGGGTCGGTGACCACGATGTCATCGCTGGGAAGGCCGGCGGCGAGCGGACGGAGCGGGAAACGGACGTCCGCGCGGGAGGGGTACGGTTCGCCCTCCATGCCGTCGGGGGTGAAGAGGTCGTGGAGCGCCGGGTCGCGATCGGCGCTGCGGCTCTGGCGGAAGCGGCGCATGGATGGGATGTATGGTAATCGGGCCATCAGCTATCAGCTATCAGCGTTGGTGAGAGATCCTGCCGTCCCGTGCCACGCGCCACCCGCATGCACCACCCGTGACCCGCCCCTCGCCACGTACCACCCCTTGAATGCGCCCCACCATCCCGGGTACCCTACAAGGCTATGGCCCAGGACTCCCTCGTCGTACGCGGCGCCCGCGAACACAACCTCCAGAACGTCTCGGTCACCATCCCCCGCGACAAGCTGACGGTCATCACCGGGCTGTCGGGGTCGGGGAAGTCCTCGCTCGCCTTCGATACGATCTACGCCGAGGGCCAGCGCCGCTACGTGGAGTCGCTCTCCGCGTATGCCCGCCAGTTCCTCGGGCTGATGGAAAAGCCCGACGTCGACGCGATCGAGGGACTGTCGCCGGCCATCTCGATCGAGCAGAAGTCCGCGTCGCAGAACCCGCGTTCGACCGTCGGCACCGTCACCGAGATCTACGACTACCTGCGGCTCCTCTGGGCCCGGACCGGCGTCCCGCACTGTCCCAACGACGGCACGCCGATCACCCGCCAGAGTGCCTCCCAGATCACCGACACCATCCTCGGCTGGCCCGAGGGGACGCGGATCGAGGTCCTGGCGCCGCTGGTGCGGGGCCGCAAGGGGGAATTCCGCGACCTCTTCGAGGACGCCCGCCGTCAGGGCTTCGCGCGCGTCCGGGTCAACGGCACCACCTACGAGCTCGACCAGGTGCCGACCCTCGAACGCCGGAAGAACCACGACATCGCCGTCGTGGTGGACCGGCTCGTCGTGCGCGAGTCCGACCGCGGGCGGCTCAATGATTCGGTCGAGACCGCGCTCCGCGCCGCCGACGGTGTGGTCGAGGTCGTGCAGCATGGTGAACGGGGAACAGTGACCAGTGAACGGGGCCCGTCAGGCAAGTCCCGTTCCCCGTTGACCGTTGACCGTTCACACATTTTTTCGGAGAGGTTCGGCTGCCCCGTCTGCGGATTGTCGCTGCCGGAGCTCGAGCCGCGCCAGTTCTCCTTCAACTCCCCCTTCGGCGCCTGCCCCGACTGCCACGGCGTAGGCACCCGACGCGAGGTGAACGCCGACCTGGTCCTGGGCGACGCGAGCATCTCGATCCTCGAAGGCGTGATCCTCCCCTGGGGCGAGCCGAGCGGCTACCTGCGGAAGGTCGTGCTTCCCACCCTCGCCAAGGCGTTCAAGTTCGACCTCAACGCCCCGTGGCGCGACCACAGCGCCGCCGCCAAGCACGCCATCCTGCACGGCGAGCCGGGGCGGGTGCTCAAGTTCGCCGCCGAGGGATCCAAGAAGTCCGAGTACGAAAGCGACTGGGAGGGCGTCCTCCGGAACGTCGAGCGCCGGTACCGCGAGACCACCAGCGACTCGATCCGGGTCGAGCTCGAGGACTTCATGGTGGAGCAGCCCTGCCAGACCTGCCACGGACGGCGGCTCAAGCCGGAGAGCCTCTCGGTCACCGTGGGCGGGAAGGGGATCGGCGAGGTGGTCGAGATGCCGGTCGACCTGGCGCTGGAGTTCTTCGGCGGGCTCGGTGCGAAGGCGGACGGGAAGCGTGATAAAGGAAAGTGGAACGGCGGCCTCGACGCCGAAGTGTCCGGGCCGATCCTCAAGGAGGTCGTCGACCGGCTCCGCTTCCTGCGCGACGTGGGGCTCGCCTACCTGACCCTCGGGCGGGGGGCGGCGTCGCTCTCCGGCGGCGAGGTCCAGCGCATCCGCCTCGCGACCCAGATCGGTTCCCGGTTGGTGGGCGTGCTCTACATCCTGGACGAGCCGAGCATCGGGCTGCACCAGCGCGACAACGAGCGGCTCCTCTCCACGTTGCGCGAGCTCCGCGACCTCGGCAACACGGTCATCGTGGTGGAACACGATGAGGATACCATCCGCGCCGCCGACCACGTCATCGACCTGGGCCCCGGGGCCGGGAAGCTCGGCGGCAAGGTGGTGGCCGAGGGGACCGTCCAGGAGATCATCAGGCATCCGACCTCGCTCACCGCGCGCTACCTCCGGCGCGAGCTCCGCGTCCGCGTGCCGCCCAAGCGGCGCCCCGGCAACGGCGAGCGGCTCAAGATCGTCGGCGCCTCGGGGAACAACCTCAAGGACCTGACGGTCGACGTGCCGCTCGGCAAGTTCGTCGCCGTCACCGGCGTGTCCGGGTCGGGGAAGTCGACGCTCGTCACCGACATCCTGTACCAGGCGCTGGCGCGGCATTTCTATCGCGCCAAGGTGGTGCCGGGGCAGCACAAGCGCATCGAAGGGCTCGACAAGATCGACAAGGTCATCGACATCGACCAGAGCCCCATCGGGCGGACGCCGCGCTCCAATCCGGCCACCTACACCGGGCTCTTCACGCCGATCCGGGAGGTGTTCACCCAGCTGCCGGAGGCCAAGATCCGCGGCTACGGCCCGGGACGGTTCTCGTTCAACGTCAAGGGCGGGCGGTGCGAGGCCTGCCAGGGTGACGGCCTCGTCAAGATCGAGATGCACTTCCTGCCGGACGTCTACGTGCCGTGCGAGGTGTGCAAGGGGCGGCGCTACAATCGAGAGACCCTCGAGGTGCGCTTCAAGGGCCGGAGCATCGCCGACGTGCTCGACCTCACCGTGGCGGACGCCAGGGAGTTCTTCGAGGCGCAGCCCCGCATCGCCGAGAAGCTCGAACTCCTGAACGATGTGGGGCTGGGCTACATCCACCTGGGCCAGGCGGCCACCACGCTCTCCGGCGGCGAGGCACAGCGGGTCAAGCTCGCCACCGAACTCTCGAAGCGCGACACCGGCCGGACCCTCTACATCCTCGACGAGCCGACCACCGGGCTCCACTTCGAGGACGTCCGGCTCCTGCTCGAGGTGCTGCATCGGCTGGTGGACAAGGGGAACAGCGTCGTCGTCATCGAACACAACCTCGACGTCCTCAAGACCGCCGACTGGATCATCGACCTCGGCCCGGAAGGGGGCGAGGGCGGCGGCCGGATCGTCGCCGAGGGGGCGCCGGAGCAGGTGGCCGCCACGAAGGGGAGCTTCACCGGCGAGTTCCTCAAGCGGACGCTGGCGGAAGTGTAGGCGAGGCCTCGATGAAGTACGAAAGCATCCTCGGTGCCCTCAGCTACGCCAACGGCCACGACGTGGCGGTGCGGATCATCACCACCGATGGCACCGAGGTCGTCGGGATCCCCACCTCGGTCGACGTCCATATCACCGCCCACGAGGTCTACCTCAAGCCGCTGGGCGATGACGAGACCGAGATCGCGCTGTCGCTCGGCGAGATCGTGGCGGTGGAGTTGGTCTGACGGCGGGGTAGCGGGTGGCGCGTCCCGGCCCGCTTACCGCTTGCCGCTTACCTCTCACCGCTCACCGCTTACCTTTCCCCCCATGGTCTCCCTCCTCGACATCATCGGTCCCGTGATGGTCGGTCCGTCCTCCTCGCATACCGCGGGGGCGTGCCGGATCGGGCTCATCGCGCGCGGGATGGTGGGTGGCACGCCTGAGACCGCCAAGGTCGAGCTCCACGGCTCGTTCGCCCGCACCGGCGTGGGGCACGGGACCGACCGGGCCATTGCGGGCGGGCTGATGGGCTTCGCCCCGGACGACGAGCGGCTCCGGGAGTCGCTGGAGCTGGCCAAGAAGGCGGGACTCGCGATCGAGTTCGCCAACGTCAAGCTCCGCGGCGACCACCATCCCAACACCACCCGCATCGCCCTGACCCACGGCGCCGTCACGGCCACCGTCATCGGGTCCTCGCTCGGCGCCGGCCGGATCCTCATCACCGAGATCGACGGCTATCCGGTCGAGATCACCGGCAGTTATCCGGTGCTCGTCATCGTCGCGCACGACGAACCGGGGATCGTGGCGAAGGTCTCGGGCGTCCTGGCGGCGGAGCAGAACAACATCTCCACGATGCGCGTCTCCCGCCGCCAGAAGGGCGGCGATGCGATCCACATCTACGAGCTCGACGCCCCGGCGTCCCCGGCCGCGGTCGAACGCATCAAGGCGCTGCCCGCGATCAAGGTGCTGCGCTCCATCGACCGGGTGGCCTGATGTTCGACTCCCTTGCCGATGCGGTCGCGCGCGCCGAGTCCGAGCGGGTCTCACTCGGCGAACTGGCGCTCCGGGTGGAGGCCGAAGCGGGGCTCAAGACCCGCGCGGAGATCGAGCGGAGCCTGCAGCGCGCGCTCGACGTGATGCGGAGCGCCATCGCCCGGGGCGACCAGGGCGACCTCAAGAGCGTGAGCGGACTCGTCGGCGGCGACGCGGCCCGGCTCCGCGCCCCCAAGGGCCCGCTCGGCGGGACGCTCTTCACCGACGTCCTGGCCGGGGCGCTGGCGGTGCAGGAGGTGAACGCCGCGATGGGCGTCATCGTCGCTGCCCCGACCGCCGGCGGCGCCGGCGTGCTCCCGGGGGTCCTGCTCGGGATCGCCGCCCGGAAGGGCCTCGACGACGCCACCCTGGTCCGTGGGCTGGCCATCGCGGGGTTGGTCGGGGCGGTCGTGGCGGTGCGTGCATCCCTGAGCGGCGCGGAGGGTGGGTGCCAGGCGGAGACCGGCGCGGCGGCCGGCATGGCCGCGGCGGCGGGGATCGAGGTCCTCGGCGGCACGCCCCGTCAGGCGGCCCACGCCGTCGCGCTGACGATGCAGGGCACCCTCGGGCTCGTCTGCGATCCGCTCGGCGGGCTGGTCGAGGTCCCCTGCGTCTACCGGAACGCCACCGGCGGGGCGATGGCCCTGGCAGGGATCGAGATGGCGCTGGCCGGGGTGGAGTTCCCCATACCGGTGGACGAGGTCATCGACACCATGGGGGAGATCGGCCGATCGATGGACGTCCGCTACCGGGAGACCGCGGGTGGCGGGCTGGCGGCCACTCCCACCGGCCGGAAGCTCGCCAAGGAGCGGCTGGTACAATTGAAGAAAGGGCGGTAGGTGGGGGGGCGTGGTGCTAGGTGCCGGGTGCGATCAGGACCTGATTTGCACCGCGGTGGCCGCCAAAGTTCCGGTCACCTCCAGCCCCTAGCACCTCACACCTTCCAATCTGAAACATCCTGAAACGTCCCCCCGTAGGTGCACCCATGATCGAACATCAGATGGCCGGGCGACCGGGTGATCCCGGCCTCAAGTGGGTGATCCTTGGCGGAGTGGCGGGGGTCGGCACGTTCCTGGTCTTTCTGGCCGCGTTGGCGGATCAGCTCCGGTTCACCGACCCCGGGGCAGTTCCGGCCGTGGCGATCATGGGGCTGGCGGGGGCTGCGGGGTTCGCGGCCCTGGCACTCGGCCCCGTCGGCCGGGCGATGGCCAAGCGGATCGTCGGATCCGACCAGTCGGTCACCGCCCAGGTCGACGGCGAATTGCAGGACATGCGCCTCCAGGTCGAGGACCTGCGGCAGGCGCTCACTGAGACGCACGACCGGCTCGACTTCACCGAGCGCCTCCTCGCGGGCAGCGAGAAGCGGAGCTGACATGGACGGATTCGTGGGGAGCCTGACGGGGCTGGTCGCGGTGCTTGCGATCTTCGGCGTGCCGGGCGTCTGGCTCCTCGGCAAGTCGGATATCGGCAAGGCCATCGTGGAACGCATCCGGCACGGCACCCACGGACTTCCGGACCCGCAGTTGTTGGCGGAACTCGACGAGATGAAGGACCAGCTGGCCGAGGTCCAGGACCGGCTCGAGTTCGCGGAGCGGACCATGGCCGCGCTCAAGCCGGGTGCTGCCCGCGCGAGCAGCACGTAGCCGGTCGCTGATGGCCGGTAGCTGATAGCTCTCCCAACGCCCAACGACTGGCGACCAACGACCCCATGGAAGACATCCTCGCCATCATCCTGATCTTCGGCGGCGGCACCGCCATCGCGATCTCGTTCAGCCCCATCGGGCGGGCGATCGCCGAGCGGATCCGCGGCAAGGCGGCGTTCGCCGATCCCGACCCGCAGGTCCTGGCCGAGCTGGATGATCTTCGGGGGCAGCTGGCGGAACTCCAGGAGCGGATGGACTTCTCGGAGCGGCTCCTCGGCCAGGCCCGGCCGGAGCGGGCCATCGATGCCGGGGGGACGCACTGATGGCGCGCCGGGAGCGGGGCACCGGGTTCGAGCGCCTGCTGCCCATCGTGGGCCTCACGGTGATCGGGTACGTCGTGGTGGCGCTCAACGTGGGGGTGCCGTTCGCGGTGCCGGGGTTCTTCTTCCTCCTCGCTGGTGGCGTGGGATTCCTCTTCTCGCCGATGGGACGGGCCCTGACGCGGCGCTTCGAGGCCGATGCCGGGCATCTGGCACCCGAGATCCCCGGCGAACTGCTCACCGAAGTCGACGAACTTCGTGGCCGGGTGGCCGAGCTGGAGGAGCGGCTCGATTTTGCGGAGCGGATGCTGGCGCATCACGGCGACCGGCCCGAATTGCCGGCGCCAGGGAGGAACTGAGGTGGGCCCGGTAAGTTCGCAGGGGGATCTGATCCAGGTCGTCGTGATCGTCGGCTCGCTGATCCTCTTCGGCCGCGTCGTGCGGTACATCGGCCCGGCGCTCGCCCGGAGGCTCGGCGGCGAAGCAGACAGTGGCCGGCGGGCCGACGCGCTCCAGGCCGACGTCGACGACCTCAAGGCCCGGCTGGCCGACCTGGAGCACGATCGCGACCGGCTGATCGAGCTCGAGGAGCGCCTCGACTTCACCGAGCGGATGCTCGCCAAGCCGTCCGACCCGCGGCGCACGGGGCACTGAGTGGACTTCGAGACTGGCCTCAAGGTGCTGCTGTACATCGCGGCGGCGGTCGCCATCCCGGTCGGGGCGTATGCGGTGATCGCGGCCATCCGGGCCATCTGGGGCAAGGATGAACCGGGGAAGCTCGGCGCCGAGGATGCCGCGGCGTTGCGGGAGCGGGTGGAGGAGCTCGAGACCCAGGTGGCGCGGCTGGGCGAGCTCGAAGGCCGGCTGGAATTCACCGAGCGGTTACTGGCGCAGGGGAAGGCGAGCGACGCACTGCGTGGGGAGGACTGAGATGCTGCAGGCCATTCCGCCGGTCCCGCCGCCGCCCGCCGCGGTCCTCTTCCCGGGCGGCCAGCCGGCGGCCGCGATGCTGGTGTTCGCCCTCGCGGCCATCGCGGCGATGACGCTGATCCTCTTCCCGCTGGTCCGCGCGTGGGCCCGGCGGCTGGAGGGGGGTGCCCCCCGCGACGACAGCGACCTGCAGGTCGGTGCGCGGGTGGAGCACCTGGAGCAGCGGCTGGCCGATGCCGAGGAGCGGCTCGATTTCGCCGAGCGGATGCTGGCGCGCGGCGCGGAAGCACCCGCGCTGCCTCGGGAGAAGGCGGACTGACGGCCCGGGCCTGTCCCGGCGGAGTTACATTCTTGGCGGGAGGGAAAGCGATGATCACGGTGGACGACGTCGAGGGATTCCTCGACCGGCTGGACGGCGGCACCCTGCAGTCCCGCGCCGCGGGCGAGGGGCTCTGGCTGGTCCGCACCCCGGACGGGCTGGAGGTGGCGGTCAATGCGGTGGCGCCGCTCCTGGTGCTCCGGATCAACGTGATGCGGCTCCCCAAGGACGCGAAGAAACTGGC
>DASYXP010000083.1:0-2648 GCA_035934835.1 Gemmatimonadales bacterium
TCCGCGGCCGCCGCCGGGAACCGCCGCCGGAGCCCGTCATAGACGGGCGCCAGGTCGGGGCCCCGGGGAGCCTTGGCCTTCACAATAATGTACTGTGGTGCTTCCGACACGATGGCGGACACAGGCCGCCCCTCCCGCCTCAGCAGCTCGAGGATGAGTGCCACGCCCACCGGTGCATCGCGGCCGATGTGGACCGCCGGCAGGATGACCCCGCCGTTCCCCTCGCCGCCGATGATGGCGTGTTCGTCGCGGATCATCCGGGCCACGTTGGCCTCGCCCACGGGCGCGCGGAGGAACTGGGCCCCGAACGCCGCGGCGGCATCTTCCACCACGCGCGAGGTGGAAAGGTTCGCCACGACCGTCGCGCCGCCGCGCCCTTGCGACCCTTTGGCCTTGCGCCCTCCCAGCACCGCCCGCACCGCGAACGCGAGCGTGTAGTCCTCCCCGATCGGATGGCCGGTCTCGTCGACGAGCGCCAGCCGGTCCACGTCGGGATCGACCGCCATCCCGATGTCGGCCCTCGACTCCCGGACCAGCCGGCGGAGGTCGCCCAGGTTCTCCGGGATCGGCTCGGGGGCGCGGGGGAAGCGGCCGTCGGTCTCGAGGTTGATGCCCACGACCTCGCAGCCGAGCGCCTCGAGGAGCCGGGGGATGGTGGTGCCCCCGGCGCCCCGCACGCAGTCGAGCGCGACCTTGAACCGCCGCTTCCGGAGCGCCTTGAGGTCGAGCTCCGGGAGCTTGAGGACCAGCTCGAGGTGCCGGTCGATCGCGGCCGGATCCTCCCGCACCTGTCCCACGCTGTCCCACCCGGCGCGGTCGGGCCCCCGCTCGGCCAGCGCGCGGACCGCCGCCCCCGCCTCGCCGTCGAGGAAGATCCCGTCGGGCCCCACGAACTTGAGGGCGTTCCACTCGATCGGGTTGTGGCTGGCAGTGAGGATGAGGCCGGCGCCGGCGTGGTGGTGTTCCACGGCCAGCTGCACCGTGGGCGTGGGGACGATGCCGAGGTCGATCACGTCGGCGCCGGCGGACATGAGCCCCGCCGTGGCCGCGCGCGCGTACATCGGACCGCTGGTCCGCGCGTCGCGCCCGAGCACCACGACGGGGCGGCCGGCGTGCCGCGCCCAGGCGCCGAGCGCCGCCGCGTGGCGCGCCACGAGTTCGGGGGTCAGGTCGGTGCCCACGATGCCACGCATCCCGGACACGCTGATCATCAAGGTGGAAGAGGTCATCGGCGAGGATCCGGGGCGCGCGGCCCCGGCAGGGTCAGAACGAGACCGGCAGCTGGGCCGGATCGGGGAAGGCGTGAAGGAAGGCGTCGACCACCCGGGCGTCGAACTGGTCGCCGATGCAGCGCCGGAGCTCCTCGAGCGCCACCTCGGTGGACCGGAGCTGCCGGTAGGTGCGGTTGGTGGTCATCGCGTCGAATGCATCGGCCACGGCCACGATCCGGGCCTCGAGCGGGATGGCATCGCCGGCGAGCCCGTCGGGGAACCCGGAGCCGTTGAGGCGCTCGTGGTGCGAGCGCACGATCCGGAGGACCCGCGGCGTCTCCCGCGCCAGCGGCGCCAGGATCCGCTCGCCCAGCACCGTGTGCTCGGCGATGTGCCGGAACTCCTCGGCGGTGAGCGGGCCGGGCTTGTTGAGCACGTCCTCCCGGGTGCCGATCTTGCCGATGTCGTGCAGTTCGGCGCCGAGGCGGAGCTCCTCGAGCTCGTCGCCGGTGAAGCCGAGGTTGACGCCGGTCTTGACCGAGTACCAGCTCACCCGCTTGGAGTGGCCGCGGGTGTAGGAGTCCTTGGCCTCGAGCGCGTGCGCCAGTGTCTGCACCCCCTCGAGGAAGAGCTCGCGGATCCGCTGGGCCTGCTGCCGGACGCGGGTCTCCAGGTGCTTCTGGTAGAAGCGGTTCTGGAGAGTCAGCTCGCGTTTTTCCAGCGCGCGCGTGACGCGGGTGCGCACCTCGTCCACGATGACCGGCTTGGCGATGTAGTCCATCGCGCCGAGCTGCATGCAGGAGACCGCCGTCTCCACGTCGGCGACGGCGGTGAGCATGATGACGGCGGTGTCGGGCCACCGTTGCCGGAGCCGGCGCAGGAGCTCGAGCCCGTCCATCTCCGGCATGTGGATGTCGCTGATGACGACCGGCACCTCGCCCTGCCGCTCCAGCAGCTCGAGGGCCGCGGTGCCGGACCCCGCCTGCACGCACGCCAGCCCCTGCCCCTCGATGACGCGGACCAGCGCGTGGCGCACCAGGTCGTCATCATCCACGACCAGGCAGCGGGCGGCGACAGCGGCGGCGGCGGAAGGTGCGGGTTCCTGAAGGGTGCTCACAACGCCAAGTTACGCGTCCCGCGGAGCGGGCACAACCGGAGCCCTTGCCTTGCCGCGCCGGAGACCGCGCCGTTAGGTTCCCCGCGCCTCCACCCGGCCTCCCGATGACCCGCATCCTCCCAGACGACCACGCCCACGGCCTCTCCACCCGCGCCGTGCACGCCGGCCAGGTCCCCGACCCCCTCGCGGGGGCGGTGATGCCGCCGATCTACCAGACCTCCACCTACGTCCAGGAGGGGCTTGGCCGGCACAAGGGCTATGAATATGCCCGGACCGCCAACCCCACCCGGGAGGCGCTGGAACGGAACGTGGCCGCCCTC
>DASYXP010000125.1:0-3611 GCA_035934835.1 Gemmatimonadales bacterium
CGCCCGCGGCACCGCACCCGCCGCCACCGGCGGGAGCGCGCTCCGGGCGGCCGAGCGATTTGAGCGCCTGACAGAGGAGCTGCTCGAAGCTGCGCCGCGGGAGATGCTCCTGCGCCGCATCGGTGAGGCGCTGGCACGTACGTCCAGGCAGGTCAACACCCTGGAGCGACGGCTGGCGCCTCGCCTGGCCCGCGACATCGCCCGGGTGCGCCAGGTGCTGGAGGAGCGGGAGCGGGAGGAACGGGTGCGGCTGGACGGGCTCCTGCGCCGCCGGCCCGTCGGCTCCGGCCCGCACGCGCGACCGTGAGTCGTCCTTCCTCGACCCTTCATCGCCGGCTCACACTGCCATCGTAGGTTCGGACATCCACTGTGGCCTGTCCGCCACACCTCGCTCGTGACCTGACGCACCACCTCTCGGGGGCTGCATGGCAGCGGACCCGTCCGCCGACGGCCTGGCGACACGGCGGCGATTCCTCAAGTGGGCGACGGCCATCAGCTCGCTGGCGGCCGCAGCGCTCGCCGGGGTGCCGGTGGTACGGGCGTTCGTGTCCCCGGCGTTCCGCAAGCCCGCCGCCAAGCGCTGGGTCAAGCTCGGCGAGGCGGACCTCTTCGACGTGGGCACGCCCACCAGGGTGGATTTTGCCGAGACGATCGAGGATGCGTGGGTGGAGCAGCGGGCGCTCCGCAGCGTCTGGGTGTACAGCGACGACGGCGAGGCGTTCACGGTCTACAACGGCCGGTGCACCCATCTCGGGTGCGCGTATCGCTTCGACAAGGCCGCCGATCCGCAGTACCACTCCCAGGCCGACGTGTTCCACTGTCCGTGCCACCACGGGGTGTTCGACCTGAAGACCGGCGCGGTGCTGGCCGGCCCCCCGCCGCGGCCGCTGGACACGCTCGAGACCAGGCTCGAGGACGGGATGCTGTACGCCGCCTACGAGGACTTCCGCGTGGGCATCCCGGAGCGGGTGGTCACGTGAGGGCCGTCCTCCGCTGGATCGACGAGCGCATCGACCTCGCGGGCCTGAAGCGCGCGCTGCTCGACCGCGAGGTCCCCGCGCGGCTCACCTGGTGGCACACCCTCGGCAGCGCCACGCTCACGGTGTTCCTGCTGCAGCTGGTGACCGGCATCGTCCTCGCCGCGTACTACTCGCCCTCGCCCGACCACGCCTACGACAGCCTGCAGTTCATCGGGCGCCAGGTCACGAGCGGCGCCCTCCTGCACGGCATGCACCACTGGGGCGCCAGCGTCATGGTGGTGCTCCTGCTGGCCCACATGATCCGGGTGTTCTCGGTCGGGGCGTACAAGTATCCGCGCGAGATCAACTGGCTGGTCGGCGTCGGCCTCTTCTTCGTGGTGATGGCCTTCAGCTTCACCGGATACCTCCTGCCCTGGGACCAGAAGGCGTACTGGGCCACCGCGGTCGGCACCAACATCGCCGGCACCACCCCCGGCATCGGCGGATTCCTGGTGAGCATCCTCCGCGGCGGCGGCGAGCTCGGGAGCGCCACGCTGACCCGCTTCTACTCCTTCCACGTCCTCTGGCTGCCGCTGCTCCTCGGCGGGATGCTGCTGCTGCACCTGGCCATCCTGGTGCGGCAGGGGATCGCCCCCCGGCCGGCGGCGCTGGAGGCGGGGGCGCCCCGGCGGACCGATGCGGCGGACTATCCCGGCTACTACAAGGCGGCGTACGCCGACACCAAGAAGGCGGGGATGCGCTTCTGGCCCGACGTGATCGGGAAGGACGCGATGGTGGCGCTCGGCGTGGTGGTCCTCATCGTCCTCCTGGCGGCGGCGTTCGGCGCGCCGCTGGAGGCGCCCGCCGACCCGACCGACAGCGCGTACGTGCCGCGGCCCGAGTGGTACTTCCTCCCGCTCTATCAGCTCCTGCGGCTGGTCCCCGGGTCGTTCGAGAGCGTGGTGGCGGTGGGCGTGCCGACCGCGCTCGTCTTCGTGCTGGTGGCGCTGCCGTTCTTCGACCGGGGGAGCACGCGGAACCTCCTGCATCGGCCGCTCGCGGCCGCGGCGCTCGCGGCGATCCTGGGCGGGTCGGGCTTCCTGCTGGGCGCGGCCCTGCAGGCCAGCGGCCCGAAGGTCCCGCCCGAGGTGGGTCGACCCCTCACGTCGGCCGAACGCGCCGGACGGGCGCTCTTCGCGTCCCAGCAGTGCAACAGCTGCCACAAGATCATGGGCAAGGGGGGGCGCGACGGGCCGGACCTCACCGAGATCGGGCTCCTGCACTCACCCGCCTGGTTGCACAGCTACATCGAGGCGCCAGCCCGCTTCCATCCCGACACCAAGATGGCCGCGTTCGGCCCGCCCACGCTCACGCACGAAGAGATCGAGGAACTCGCCCAGTACCTGTCGTCGCTCCGGGGCGCGGCGGGACCGTCGGTGGTGCCGCAGTACGCCGACACCTTCCCGGACGCGAAGGCCAGCGGACCCTGATCGACCGGCCCTCGGTCCGCCTGGCCCCGCGGGATCGTCGCGAACTGCCCGGTGTGCGCCGGTACCATCACTCAGTGCCTGGAGGCTGGGATATGCGAACACCCTCTCTCGTCGTGCTGGCAGCGCTGGCGATCGCCACGCCCGGTTCGGCCGCGGCGATCGGGCACGACCCGGCGGCGGTCCGCGCCTACAAGGCGGACTACGCCGACGGTCGCGCCTCCACCACCGTGGCCGGACTGATCCCGGCCTGGGCCCGGAAGTACAACATGAACTGCTCGGGGTGCCACTACCCGGTGCCGCCCCGGCTGAACGAGACCGGGCAGCGCTTCAAGTGGGCGGGCTACCGGATGCCCGAGGAGATCAACGAGGCGATCACCGTCGAGAAGATCCAGAACTACGTCGCAGGCCACGCGGTCACGCAGTTCGAGTGGACCAAGACCTCCGGGCAGCCGGCCGACAACGTCTTCGCGCTCCCCGAGGCCGGGCTCTTCTTCGCCGGGCCCTTCGGGCGGCATTTCGCCGGATTCCTCGAGTTCCAGCGGACCCCCGACGGCGCCGTCGACCTCGCGGCGTCCATGCAGGCCATGTGGGGCCAGGAGCGCCGGTACGGCGGCTTCCGCGTGGGCCAGATCCACGCCATCAATGAATGGGGGGTCGCGGGATTCGACCGGAAGGTCGGCGCGAACGACATCGCGCCCCTGGGCAGCATCACCGCCGCCATTCCCTTCACGTTCGACATGGCCGTCGGGGCGGAGGCGTTCCTGGTCACCGGATCCAACCGCCTGTCCATGCAGCTCACCAACGGGATCGACGTGGCCGGCGGCGTCACACCGGGCGGCCCCGGCCCGTCGAAGGACGTGGCGCTGATCGACCAGCTGCTCTACGACGGTGAGGGCTCGGGGATCGAGGCCGTGGGCTACTACGGGACGCTCAAGGGGATCGATTCCGTCGCGCAGCCGACCCTCAACTCCCACTTCTGGCGGCTGGCGCTGTCCGCGAACAAGATCTACCACGACACGGAGGTGCTGGGCGGCGTGGTCTACGGCAAGGACCTCGACCTGCCCACGTCACTCGCGCCCATTATTCGCTCGAGCTTGCGCCTGTCAGCTACGCCGCGGCGCTCAGGATGGGTTCGTTTTTGTTTCGGACTCTGGGGTGAGGC
>DASYXP010000140.1:0-3860 GCA_035934835.1 Gemmatimonadales bacterium
GGAGGTACACGTAGTTGAGCGAGATGCCGACCAGCACGGCGCCGACGGCCAGGTAGGCGAGCTGGTCCTTGGGGTCGCGCCAGATGGCGTAGACGATGAGCGCCAGCGTGACGGCCGTGACCAGCATCTCGGTCGGGCCCGCGCCGGGATGGGCCAGGTCGGGGAGGTGGTTGAACACCGCGATGGTCAGGAACCAGCCGAGGAGCGGCGCCCACGGCTTGAGGATGACCTTGGGCTCGGTCCACAGCACGTACACCGCCACCGCCGGCGCGCCGAGCACGCCCATCAGGTGGTTGGTGGAGGTGAGGGCCAGGACGTAGCCCACGAGGATGAGCCAGCGGTCGCGGGCGGGGCCCGGTTCCGCGTCGCCCCAGTGGACGGCGAGCCAGACGACGAGCGCCACCGACAGCATCGAGAGGGTGTAGACCTTCTCGTTGACCACCGACTGGTTCCACACCGTCCACGCGGTGCCCGCCGCCAGCACCCCCGCAAAGGCGGCGGCGTAGCGCGGCCACCGGGCCGGCACGATGCCGCGCATCCACCGCTCCGACACCAGGAACCAGAGCCCCGACGCCAGGGCACTGGTGACGGCGGCGAAGAGGTTGATCCGGACCGCGTAATCGGCCGCCCAGGGGATGAGCCCCCAGGTGTGGGCGACGACCGTGAAGAGCGGGTTGCCCGGCGGATGCGGGATCCCGAGCACCTTCGCGGCGGCGATGTATTCCGAGGTGTCCCAGAACGCCGTCGTGGGCGAGAGCGTCGCCACGTAGATGGCCAGGAGGACCGCGGCGGCCAGGCCGGCCCAGGCGTAGGGAGGGTGCTCGTCCTTGAATTGCATGCGGGTAGTGCCCCGGTGAATTGTGCGTGGTGAGCGGTAAGTGGTGAGAGGTGAGCGGGCGCCGCGTCGGGATCTCGGTCGGTGGCCCGCTCACCGCTCACTGCTGACTGCTCACGCCTTTCGCTGTCAATGCCTGAACTGCCTCTTGCCCGTGACGATCATCGCGATGCCGAGCCGATCGGCGGCGGCGATGACCTCGGCGTCGCGCACCGAGCCGCCGGGCTGGATGATGGCGGTGATCCCCGCCGCCGCCGCTTCCTCCACCCCGTCGGGGAAGGGGAAGAACGCGTCCGACGCGAGGACGGCGCCCCTGGTGTCGTGCCCTTCCTTGTGCGCCTTGTGGACCGCCAGGAAGGCGCTGTCCACCCGGCTCATCTGGCCGGCGCCGATGCCGATGGCGGCCTCGTCCCGCGCAATGAGGATCGCATTCGACTTGACCGCCCCCACCGCCGCCCAGGCGAAGGCCAGGTCGCCCCGCTCGGGGTCGGTCGGCTGGCGCTGGGTCACGACCTTCCAGGCGGTCTCGTCACCGTCGTACACGAAGCGGTCCTGCACCAGGAAGCCGCCCCGCACCCGCTTGAAGTCGAGCCCGCGGTTGCTGCCGCCGACCGGAAGCTCGACCACCCGCAGGTTCTTCTTGGCCTTGAAGACCTCCAGCGCCTCCGCCTGGAAGCTCGGCGCCACCACCACCTCGACGAAGAGGTCCGCCATCGCCTCCGCGGCGGCGGCGCTCACCACCGTGTTGAAGCCGACGACGCTGCCGAACGCCGAGAGCGGGTCGGTGGCGCGGGCCTTCCGGAAGGCGTGCTCGCTGCTCGTCCCCACGGCGATCCCGCAGGGCGTCGTATGCTTGATGACCACGCACGCCGGACGGTTGCTCCAGAGCGCCGCCGCGGACGTGGCCGCCTCGATGTCGAGGAGGTTGTTGAACGAGAGTTCCTTCCCCTGGCGCTGGGTGAGGTCCGCCATCCCGCGCGGCTCCTCGGTGACGTAGAGCGCCGCCCGCTGCCCCGGGTTCTCCCCGTAGCGGAGCGCCTGCGAACGCCGGAGCGAGACCGCCAGGACCGAGGGGAGCTCCGCGTCGTGGGATGCGAGGTAGTTGGCGATGGCCGCGTCGTAGTCGCCGGTGTGGGCAAAGACCTTGGCCGCGAACGCCCGCCGCTCCTCCTTCGGCACCTCGCCCCGGGCGATGAGCTCGAGCACCCGGCCGTAATCCGACGGGTCGACCACCACGAGCACGTGCTCGTGGTTCTTGGCGGCGGAGCGCAGCATCGACGGCCCGCCGATGTCGATGTTCTCGACGGCGTCCTCGAAGTGCACGTTGGGCCGCGCCACGGTGGCCTGGAACGGGTAGAGGTTCACCACCACCAGGTCGATCGGCGCGAGGCGGTGCTCGGCCATCGCATCCCGGTGCGGCGCCAGGTCGCGGCGGAAGAGGATGCCGGCGTGGATGGCGGGGTGGAGCGTCTTGACGCGGCCGTCGAGGATCTCGGGGAAGCCGGTGACCTGGTCCACCGAGGTGACCGGCACCTGCTGGTCGGCGAGCGCCTTGGCCGTGCCGCCGGTGGAGATGATCTCCCAGCCGAGCTTCACGAGTCCCTGGGCCAACGGGACGACCCCACGCTTGTCGCTGACGGAGATCAGGGCACGAGGCATCGGAGGGTCAGCTTCCCTGGGGTTCGAGGTCGGGGCCGAGGGGCACCGGGTGGCCGGCCCTGGCGGCGGCCAGGACCACGAGCGGGAGGAGCCGGTGTTCCTGCGCCAGCACCCGCTCGGCGAGCGTGGCCGGCGTGTCGCCGGGCAGCACGGGGACGCGGACCTGGGCCAGGATGGCGCCCCGGTCGTACTCCTCGTCCACCAGGTGCACCGTCGGGCCCGATTCGCGGACGCCGCTCGCGAGGACCGCCTGGTGCACCCGCGCGCCGTACATCCCGGGGCCGCCGAAATCGGGGAGCAGGGCGGGGTGGATGTTCAGGATCCGACCCCGATACGCCGTGACCACCGCCGCCGGCACCAGCTTGAGGTACCCGGCCAGGACGACGAGGTCCGCCTGATGCCGCCGCAGGAGTCCGAGCCACTCGTTGCCGTCGGCGGGATCGGCCAAGGGCACCGCCGGCACGCCGCGCTGGCGTGCCCGCTCGAGCCCACCCGCCGCCGCCTTGTTGCTCACCACCAGCACCACCTGGGCCGGCGCACCCGGGGGCAGCGCGTCGAGGAGGGCCTGAAGATTGGTCCCGCCGCCGGAAACGGCGACCGCGACGCGGAGCGGCATGCGTCGAATATAACGGTGAGCGGTAAGCGGTGAGGGGTGAGCGGGCTGACCGGCGCGATCCCGTCCCACCGCCCACTCACCGCTCACTCCTGACCGCTCACCGCTTCTCCAGCTCCCCGAACTTCGCCCGCAACTTGGCCACCTTCGGCGCGATCATCGCCTGGCAGTAGCCCTTGTCCGGGTTGCGGCGATAGTACTGCTGATGGTAGGCCTCACCCGGGTAGAAGACCGTCAACGGCGTCACTTCGGTCACGATGGGGGCCTCGAAGACGCGCTGGTCGGTGAGTTCCGAGATCACTTCCCGCGCCACCTGGGCCTGCTCATCCGACGCCGTGAAGATCGCCGACCGATACTGGGTGCCGATGTCGGGGCCCTGCCGGTCGCGCGTGGTCGGGTCGTGGAAGGCAAAGAAGAGCGTCACCAGGTCCCGATAGGAGATCACCGCGGGGTCGAACGTCACCTCGATGGCCTCAGCGTGCCCGGTGGCGCCGCTGCACACCTGCTCATAGGTCGGGGCCGGGCGGGCGCCGCCGGTGTAGCCGGAGACGACCTTCTCCACCCCGCGCAATCGCTCGAAGACGGCCTCGAGGCACCAGAAGCATCCGCCGGCGAAGATGGCGGCCTCCGTTGTGGACATTCCCAGGCCCTCCAGGGGGTCAACAGACGCTCGGACGCTCGGACGCTCAGACGCACAGACGCACAGACGCTCAAGTGCTCAGGCTCGCCAGGTGGCGGCCAGTGCGGTCGGTC
>DASYXP010000142.1:0-7040 GCA_035934835.1 Gemmatimonadales bacterium
ATGGTCAGCCCGCCTTGACGAAGTGGACGGAGGCGCGATCGAGGACGTCGTTGAGGGCCCGGATCAGGGCGTCGTCCGGGGCGATGCGCAGGCTCTTCGAGCGAAGCCGCAGGCGTTCGCCGTTGCCATCGCTCCATTCAATATAGAGCGGGGAGGGCCCGGGGTGGGCGGCGCAGAGGGCGGCCACCACCCGAAGGGCCTCCGGCGGGGGGGCCTCGGGCGCCTGCCACCGGAGCGCCACCCCCACCTGGCCGGCGGCGCGGAGGTCGGCCAGGCGTTCGGCGGTCTCGATCACGAAGGGCGCGCGTTCCTCGCCCCGGTCGCGGGGGCTGTACCCGCCGGTCAGGAGCGTGGCCTGGTCCACCGTGATCGACTGGTTGAGCTTGGCCCACGCGTCCGGGAAGACGATGGCCTCGGCGGTGCCGTGAAAGTCCTCGAGGACCAGGCGCGCGTATTCCTTGCCGGTCTTCTTGGAGATCTGGCGCTTGACCACCGTCACCACGGCCGCGATGGTCACCGTGTGCTCGCTCCACTCGTGCAGCGTCGCGGTGGTGCGGGTGCCGAAGAGCTCCACCTCGGTGCGCCAGCGCTCGAGCGGGTGGCCGGAGATGAAGAACCCGAGGACCTCCTTTTCCCGCGTCAGGCGCTCGGCCTCGGTCCAGGATGGCACCTCGGGGAGGCCGCCCGCGCGGGTGCGGACCGGCGTGGGCCCGTCCGCGAAGAGCGAGGACTGGCCCGATTCCCGGTCGAGCTGGGCCAGCTGGGCCTCGCCGAGGGCCGAGTCCAGGGCGGCGAAGAGGGCGGCGCGATCGCCCATGGCGTCGAGGGCGCCGGCGGCGATGAGCGATTCCACCACCCGCTTGTTGCAGAGCCGGAGGTCGATCAGGTCGACGAACTCCTGCAGCGTCCGGTAGGGGGCCTCCGCCCGGCCGGCGATGATGCTCTCGATGGCGCCCTGGCCCACGTTCCGCACCGCACCCAGGCCGAAGCGGATGCGGCGCTCGCCGGTGACGGTGAACTTGAACCCCGACTCGTTCACGTCGGGCGGCAGCACCTCGAGTCCCATCTCCCGCGCCTCCCGGATGTACTGCACCACCGTGTCGGTGTCGCCGATCTCGGAGCTGAGGAGCGCGGCCAGGAATTCCGCGGGATAGTGGGCCTTGAGCCACGCCGTCTGGTAGCCCAGGATCGAGTACGCCACCGAGTGCGACTTGTTGAAGCCGTAGCGGCCGAAGGTCTCGATCTGCGCCGAGAGCTCCTCGACCATCTTCCGCGTGTGGCCCGCCAGGACGGCGCGCTCGACGAACTTGCCGAGCTCCCTCTTGATGAGGTCCGCGTCCTTCTTGCCCACCGCCTTCCGGAGCACGTCGGCCTCGGCGAGCGAGAAGCCCGCCAGCACGTTCGCGATCCGCATCACCTGTTCCTGGTAGGTGATGACGCCGTAGGTCGGCTCCAGGATCTCCTTGAGCGAAGGATGCGGGTAGCTGACCGGCTCCTGCCCCAGCTTGCGGCGGATGAACACCAGGTGCATCCCCGCGTCGAGCGGTCCCGGACGGAGGAGCGCGTTGCTCGCCACCAGGTCATCGAACCGGTCGCACTTCATCGCGCGCAGCGTCTCGGTGGCGAGCGCCGACTCGAACTGGAACACGCCGGCGGTGCGGCCCTGCCGGAGCATCTCGTACACCCCGGGGTCGTCGAGCGGCAGGGTGTCCATGTCGGGCCGGGTGGCGTGGCGCGCCGCGATCATTTCCACCGCGTCGTGGATCACCGTCAGCGTCTTCAGGCCAAGCATGTCCATCTTGAGCATGCCGACCTTCTCGAGGGCGATCATGTCGTACTGGCAGATGATCGCGTCCTCGCCGTTGTGCGACGCGCCCGCGCCCTTGGTGGGCTGGGTGCACACCGGCACGTAGTCGGCCAGCGGCCCCGGCGCGATCACCACGCCGGCGGCGTGCACCGAGGCATGCCGGCTGATCCCCTCGATCCGGCTCGACAGGTTGAACAGCCGCTCGTAGAGCGGGTCCTTGCCGACCAGCTCCTTGAGCTCCGGCACCTTCCGGGCCGCCTCGTCGACGGTCATCGCGAACGCGGGCCCCGAGGGCACCAGCTTGGTCAGCTTGTCGGCGTCGCCGGGGGGGATCCGGAGGAGCCGCGCCACGTCCTTGAGCGCAGCGCGCGCCTTGAGCGTCCCGAACGTGATGATCTGGCCCACGCTGCCGCGGCCGTAGCGCTGCCGCACGTACTCGATCACCTCGCCCCGGCGCTCGAAGCAGAAGTCGACGTCGATGTCCGGCATCGACACCCGCTCGGGGTTGAGGAAGCGCTCGAAGAGCAGGTCGAACTTGAGCGGGTCCACGTCGGTGATCCGGAGCGCGTAGGCCACGATCGAGCCCGCGGCCGAGCCGCGGCCCGGGCCGACCGGGATGCCCCGTTCGCGCGCGGCGCGGATGAAGTCGTGGACGATCAGGAAGTAGCCGGCGTACCCGGCCTTGTTGATGACGCCGAGCTCGTAGTCCAGGCGCTCGCGCACCGCGGGCGGGATCGGGTCGCCGTACCGCGCGGTGATCCCCGCCAGCGCCAGGTGCTCGAGCAGCGCCTCCTCGCTCACGAACCCGTCCGGGCGGGGGAAGGCCGGGACGAAGTACTTCTTCTCGAACGAGAACTCGCATCGGTCGGCCACGACCTGGGTGTTGGCGAGCGTCTCCGGGTGCTCGCCGAAGAGCGCCTTCATCTCCTTTTCGCTCTTGACGTAGCTCTCGGTGCCGGTGAAGCGGAACCGCTTCGGGTCGTCGAGCTCGCTGCCGGTGCCGATCGCGAGCAGGAGGTCGTGCGCCTCCGCGTCCTCCCGCCGGAGGTAGTGCGCGTCGTTGGTCGCCACCACGCCGAGGCCGAGCTCCTGCCCGAGGCGGAGCATCCCCTCGGTGACGATCGCCTCCTCGTCGATCCCGTGCGACTGGATCTCGAGCCAGAAGTCGTCCTTGCCGAAGGTCCGCGCGAACCACTCGGCGGAGGCCCGGGCCTTGTCGTACTGCTGCTGCCGGAGGTAGAGCGCCACCTCGCCCGACAGGCACGCCGCCAGGCAGACGATGCCCTCGCTGTGCGCCGCGAGGACCTCCTTGTCGATCCGCGGGCGCCGGTAGAACCCCTCGGTGAACCCGATGGAGGAGAGCTTGATGAGGTTCTGGTAGCCGGCGCGGTCCTTGGCAAGGAGCACCAGGTGGCTGTATTGCGCCGGTGCGTCAGCGGGCTTCTGGGTCGCGCGCCGGGAGCCGAACGCGAGGTAGGCCTCGAAGCCGAGGATGGGGCGGATCTGCTGGGCCCTGGCCTCCTCGTAGAACGACCACGCGGCGTGCATGTTGCCGTGGTCGGTCACCGCCAGCGAATCCATCCCCAGCTTCTTGACGTGCGCCACCAGCTCCGGGATGCGGTTGGCGCCGTCGAGGAGGGAGAATTCGCTGTGGGTGTGGAGGTGGACGAATGCCATTGGGTTACCAGCTATCAGCTATCAGCTATCGGCTATCAGCTATCAGCTATCAGCTGTCAGTGGTCGGTCGTCGGCTCACGGCATCCGTGAGCGAACGACCTGGCCGACGATCCAAATGCCGGCCTGAGCCGGTCAAATTGGCTGATCGCCGATAGCTGATGGCTGATAGCTTGGTGTACCAGCGGATGATCGCGCGTGCGCAAGGTAATTCCCCGTCCGCCGGATTGTCAAAACCCCTTGTGGCACTTACACTTGGCACATCGGGCCATGCCGCGCCCGGACCCATGCGAATCCGCCGATCCGCCGCCTTGCTGGCCCTTCTGGCCGGCGCGGTCGTGCCCGCCCTCAATGCCCAGGCGGGGCGGCCCTACCCGGTCGTGCTGGTCCTCCCGGCGTCGGTCCGGTTCGCCGGGCTGGGCGGCGCCGGCGTGCCGGTGATCGGCGACGCCGGCTCGGTGTTCGTCAATCCTGCCGGGCTCGCCGCCGTGCCCCGCCTCGGGATCGAGGGCGCCTACGACAGGTATGCCGGCACGGCCAGCCAGTCGATGGCCGCGCTCGCGCTCCGGGTGGGGCAGTTCGACTTCGGCGCCGGCGCGCACTACGTCAAGTTCAGCGACACGGCCGCCACCCGTGACAACCTGGTCTACGCCGGCACGGCGGTCTATCGCTTCGGGTTGATCGCGCTGGGCGGGTCGCTCAAGTACGTGTCGGTCACCGATTCCGCCCGACAGACGTCGAGCGCCGTCACCGGCGACGTTGGCACGACCATCGCGCTCTTCGACATCCTGGCCCTGGCCGTGAGCGTGCAGGGGCTCGGACAGCACGTGATCTCCCGCGGCGGCCTCGACCTGCCGACCACCACCCACGCCGGGGTGACCTTCAACTTCATCGACCCGCAGGGGACGCTCCGGCTCCGTGGCATCCTGGAGAGCGTCTGGAGCGAGCGGGGGCCCCGGCGCACCATCATCGGCGGCGAGGTCGGCGTGGCGGTGGGGGGCGTGACCCTGACCGGCCGGACCGGCTTCGGTGCCCAGCCCGAGGGGTCGGGCGCGTCGGAGCAGAGCTGGGGCGCGACGCTTGGCTTCCGGCACCTCAAGCTCGACTGGGCCTATCAGCGGCGGACCGTGCTCGGCAGCGACGTGGAGCGCATCGGGCTCCGCTGGACCCGGTGACCCGGAGGACACGGATGATCTTCGTCGCCATCGTGGCGCTCGTGATCGGCGGCTATTCCGCCGCCTTCGTCTCGAGCGCGGATGTCCGTTACGTCCACCGGTCCGCGGTCGAGGAGGGACGGATCCTCGCCGCGCGGAAGCCGATCGCCCGGCTCCTCAAGGACCCGGCCCTGCCGGCGGAGCGGCGGCACGAACTCACGCTGGTGCTCGCGGCCCGTGACTTCGCCGCCACCCTCGGGCTCGAGGCGAAGAAGACGTACACGACGTACGCCGATGTCGGGCGCGACACGCTCCTGCTGGTCCTCTCCGCGGCGCCGCACGATCGCATCATCCCCTATACCTGGCATTACCCGATCGTGGGCCGGATCCCGTACAAGGGGTTCTTCGACTTCGACCTGGCCCGCCGCACCGCCGCCGACCTCGACCGGCGGGGCTACGATGTGTACCTGCGGCCGGCCGCCGCCTTCTCGACGCTCGGCTGGTTCAACGACCCGCTGCTCTCGACGGCCATCACACCCGACTCGGTGGAGCTGGTGGCGCTCGTGCTCCACGAGATCGCGCACAACACGCTCTGGGTCAAGGGCAATGCACCCTTCAACGAGAGCTACGCCCAGCTGGTGGGGTATCGTGGCGCCGAGGCCTTCTTCCGTGCGCGCGGCGACACCGCCGACGCGGATCGCGCGGCGGCGCGATGGAACGACGAGATCCTGCTCGCGGGGTTCTACACGGCGCTGATCGCCCGGCTCGACTCGGCCTACGCGGCCGCCCACGACACCGCGGCGGTCACCGCCGCGCGGGACAGCGTGGCCGCATGGGCCACGGCGGACCTGCGCGACTCACTGGGCCCGCGGTTCCGCACCTACCACATCCCGGCCGACTTCCGCTACCAGGTCAACAATGCCAGGCTGGTCGGCGCGACGATCTATCGCACCCACCTCGACTGGTTCGATCGCTGGTATGCCGCGTGCGGCGGGGACGTGGCGCGGACCGTGGCGGGGCTCAGTTCACTGGTGCGGGGTGCGCCGGCGGACAGCGCGTTCGTGAGACTTCAGGCCGCCCTGGCCGACTCCGCAGCGGTCGAGCCTGCCCTCAGGCGCTGACCTTCCGCGCCGCCAGGCGCGATGACGGATGCCGCACCGCTTCCTGCGCCGCCGCCAGGTCCACGTGACACCGCTCAGTGCCCTCCAGCATCCCGACGACGTCGGCGCCGGACGCCTCGGCCGGGCACGACAGCGCAAAGCTCATCCCCACCGGCGCCTCCGCCAGGCGCGCCACTGCCATCTCCCACTTGAGCCCGCCCATCGCCGGCGATCGCGTCACCACGAGCGGGATCTCCTCGGCGTGGTCGGTCACCGGCAGCAGCGCCAGGCTCAGCGCCCGCGCCAGCGCCTGCCAGCCGGGCCACCCGTCGGTGGCGTGAATGGCCGTGAAGCGCCATCCCTCCTCGCGCGCCAGGTCGGCGAACGCGCGCAGCAGGTCAGCGTCCGCCGGCGGTCCGTCACCGCCGGGCGAGGTAAGGATTGCACCGCCCGTCTCCGCGAACCATCGGCGGGTGGCGGGCAGGGTGGCCGGCTTGCTGCCGGGGAACGCCGCACACCGCCGTGCGATCGCGACCTGGCGCTCCGCCTCCCGGCGCTGCTCGGGGAACTCCGCCGCCTCGATGGCGCCGGTGAACGCCACCTCGGCGGCGATGTAGCGACCGGCATCGCGGAGGATCTTGCCCCGCAGCAGGAGGGTGGCGCCGTGGGGGTCGAGCGCGAAGGCGCGGTCCACCGCCAGCAGCGCGCGAGAGGACTCGCCCAGGCGCCACGCGGCGTAGCCGGTCTCGTGCCACACGAGCCCGAGGTCGGGGTCGGCCTCGGCGGCGCGCTCGAGGGCGGCGAGGCCGTCCCGGTAGCGGCCGAGCTCCACCTGGGCCGCGCCGACGAGCGCCAGCGCGAATGCCTCGCCCGGGAAGTGCGTTGCCGCGCGTTCCGCCAGGAAGAGCGCGTCGTCGTGCCGCCGTTCGGAACGCAACCACTCGAAGTATTCGCCCCAGGCCTTCCTGCCGCCGGGATCCTCGACCAGGATGGCCCGGTAGGCGTCCTCCGCCTCGGCCGAGCGCCCGTCACGCGCCAGCTGCCGCGCGCGCACCAGGCGCCGCTCGGAGGGACTCGCGCCGAACACCCGGAACTGGGCGGTGGAGTACATGGAGGCCAATGTACCCGCGGGACCGACCGCCGCTAGGAGCGTCGCAGCCACGCGCCACTTGCCTCCGACGTGCCCCGCTGTAGGTTCGATGGGTTCTTTCCGTCCTCGATCCGCCCCTCGCCGACCTGCCTCCCATGCCCAACGACATCGCCGCCCGCGACCAGGCCCGCCTCCTCGGCGAGCTCAAGGAATTC
>DASYXP010000160.1:0-3581 GCA_035934835.1 Gemmatimonadales bacterium
TGGCTGTTGTACCCCTCGTACCGGAGGTGGCGGAGGGCGTCGAGCTTGAAGTAGCTCCATCCCATCTTCCGGAGTGCCGTGTACACCGGCGTCACCAGCGTGTCCATCGCGGCGGCGGAGCTCCCGTCCATCACGTAGCCGATCCAGTTCCCCTCCGCCGGCCGGCCGTCGGGGCCCGGCACGAACCACCCGGGGTGCGCCGCTGCCGCCGCGCTGTCGCCGAAGCTCACGTTGGTCCATATGGCGGGCTCGAGCCCGCGCGACCGGATGTAGCGTTCCAGGGAGTCGAGGCCGCCGGGGAACTTGGCGTTCGGATGGAGCCAGTGCTCTGGAAGGCCGATGGGAAGCTGCTCGTAGCCGTCGTCGATCTGCAGGTAGCGGTAGCCGAAGGGGCGGAGCACCTCCCCCATCACGTCGGCGGTGCGGTGGATGTCCGCTTCCGTGACGCGGTCGAAGAAGGCGTACCACGACGACCACCCCGCCACCGACCGCTGCCAGGGCCGGTGTTCCCACGGCCGGAACTCCGCGAGCCCCCGGTGCCGCTGGTAGAACCTCGGCCGGAACCGGAGCGCCACCTCCCCGCCGCTCGCCGTCAGCCGATAGGAAATGCCGCTGTCGGGCCCCGCCACCGGCACGAGCTCGGCGCCGGCCGGCGGATCCACCGAGAGCACCCAGTCCCAGCGCCGGTCGTAGAAGGCGCGGTCGAGGCGGTCGGCCACGGCGCCCACCGCGTGGCGCACCACCGGCAGGGCGTCGTGGTGCGGCTCCGCTTCTGCCGCGAACGCCTCGGGCGACCCGTGGACCACGCCGGAAATGGTGACCCGCCCCTCCCCCGCCGCCGTCCACTTGAGGACCTGCGTCACCCGGCCGCCGGTGCTGTCGGTGAGCTCCCGGAGCGCCGCCGGGCCGCCCGCGGTCGCGATCGACCCTTCGAAGATCACCGCACCGTGGTACCGCAGGGTCAGGACCGTGTCCTGCAGCGCGACCGTGGCGGGCGCGTCGGGGGGCGGGGTGACGGCCTGGGCCGCGGCGGAGGCGGCGAGGAAGGACGCGAGGACGGCGATGGAGGCGTATCTCATAGGGATGGTAGGTTGGGCGGCGTCCCCCGGAATGGCAAGGCGAGGCGCTGGGACGCCACCCTCGCGGAAGTCGCCGGCGGGCCGCATACTTCCCAACCGTGACTTCCCCCATCGAACGCCTCGCCGCCGCCCTGGCCGACCGCTACCTACTCGAGCGCGAGCTCGGGCAGGGCGGGATGGCCACGGTCTACCTGGCCCACGACCTCAAGCACGACCGCAAGGTGGCGCTCAAGGTCCTCAAGCCCGAACTCGCCGCCGTCATCGGCGCCGAGCGCTTCGTGGTCGAGATCAAGACCACCGCGGCGCTCCAGCATCCGCATATCCTGCCGCTGTTCGATTCCGGGACGGCGACGGTGAAGGGTCACGGGTCACGGGTCACGGGTCCTGATGGGGGCAAGGATCTCGACGACGCCGAGACTCGCGACCCGCGACCTGAGACCTTCCTGTATTACGTCATGCCCTACATCGAGGGCGAGACGCTCCGCGACAAGCTGAACCGCGAGACCCAGCTCGCCATCGACGACGCGGTGCGGATCACCACCGACGTGGCCGATGCCCTCGACTACGCCCACCGCCACGGCGTCATCCACCGCGACATCAAGCCGGAGAACATCCTCCTCCACGACGGCCGCCCGATGGTGGCCGACTTCGGGATCGCGCTGGCGCTGAGCGCCGCGGCCGGCGGCCGGATGACCGAGACCGGGATGTCGCTCGGCACCCCGCACTACATGAGCCCCGAGCAGGCGACGGCCGAGAAGGAGCTCACCGGGCGCAGCGACATCTACTCCCTCGGCAGCGTGCTCTACGAGATGCTGACCGGCCAGCCGCCGCACCTCGGCGGCTCGGCCCAGCAGATCATCATGAAGATCATCGCCGAGCCGGTCCAGCCGGTCACGGCGCTGCGGCGGTCGGTGCCGCCCAACGTCGCGGCGGCAGTGGCCAAGGCGGTGGAAAAGCTCCCCGCCGACCGGTTCGGGAGTGCGGCGGAGTTCGCCAAGGCGCTGGTCGATCCTGGCTTCGGGAGCCAGGTGGCGGGCGGAGGGCATCACGCCCCCGCGGCGATGCGCTCGCGCCACTGGCGGACCTGGACCGGGGCGGCGGCGATCGTTGCGCTGGCGGTGCTCGTCGGGCGGTGGTCGGTGCGCGCCGGGGCTGCCACGCCCATAGTCGCGCGGTTCACCATCTCGATGGACTCGGGACGCTTCGTCGCCAGCGCCCCGGTCAACGCGCTCGCCCTCTCCCCCGACGGGCAGACGCTCGCCTATGTCGGCCGGAATGCGACCAGTACGCAGGCACAGTTGTACACTCGTCAACTCGATGAGCTGCAGTCCCACCCCGTGTCCGGGACCGAAGGAGCATCATACCCCGTCTTCTCTCCCGATGGGCATCGGCTCAGCTACATCGGCCCCGGCGGCGTCTTCATTGCGGATGTCCCCCTGACCAGCAGCACGTCCACCCCGATCGCCACCGGAGTGGTGCAGGCGCTCTCTACCGAGGTCTGGCTCGACAACAGCACGCTCGTCGCCGCCAACGACAGAGGTGGGCTCATCACCCTCTCTCTTGCCGGGAAGGCGATGACCGTCGCCGAACCGGACAGGAAGGCCGGCGAACAGAACCTGTACCCGCAGGCTGCGCTTCCCGATGGGCGGACGGTCCTCGTGATCCCGTCACACGGGATCGGGGTCGTCGGCCCCGTGGTCGCCATCGATACGCGGACGGGGCGTCGGACGCCGATCCTCGATGGCCCGGTGAACTCGGTCTGGTACGCCGCAGGGTATCTCCTCTGGGGCGAGCCGAGCGGGGTGCTGCGTGGCGCGCGGTTCGACGTCGACCACCTGAAGCTCATCGGCACCACCGTCGCCATCGCGGAGTCGGTGGAGCAGGAGATCGGGGCCGGGGCGCAGGCGGCGGTCTCGAGCAGCGGATCGCTGGTCTATGTCCCGGAGCAACCCCTCGCGCTCGTCCTGGAGGACCGGTCGGGCAAGCAGCAGATCCTCGCCGAAGGACACCGCTTCCACAGCCCGCGCTTTTCCCCTGACGGGAACCGACTGGCGCTGGACTTCACGCAGCAGGGGAGCCGGAGCGTCTGGACCTTTGACCTCCGGCAGCGGACCCTCTCCCGGCTCTCCTTCGACGATGACGGGCACGACCCGGTCTGGACGCGGGACGGGAAATGGGTGGCCTACGAGCACAACGGCGGGATCTGGCGGCGCCGGAGCGATGGGAGCGGTGACGCGGACTCGGTCTACACCGGGCCCGGCGTCGAACAGGTCCTCGAGTTCGCTCCCGACGGGAGCATGGTCGGCGCAGCGCTCGGCTCCCGGGCATCATTCGTCCTCGTCCACCTCTCGGCGGACACCAAGAAGATCCAGCCTCTCGTCTCCGACGATTACGATGTGGAGTCGGGGACCCTGTCTCCCGATGGCCGCTGGATGGCGTACCTGAGCGACGAGACTGGCCGTGCCGAAGTCTATGTGCAGCCCTTTCCGAGCGGGGCCAAGA
>DASYXP010000180.1:0-3724 GCA_035934835.1 Gemmatimonadales bacterium
CGAGGGTCGTGGGTCACGGGTCGTGGGTCACGGGTCACGGGTCGCGGGTCGTGGACGGGAGGCGCAGGCTCCCGTGCCCACGTCTCACGTCTCACCGCTCACCTCTCACGTCTCACGTCCCACGACCCACGACCCACGACCCTATTACCTCATCGACCTCCCCGGCTACGGCTACGCCAAGGTCAACAAGGGCGAACGCCAGCGCTTCCGCTCCCTGGTCGAGCGCTACGTCGGCGAGCGCCCGTCGGTGACGGCGGTGGTCTGGCTCCTCGACGCCCGGCGCGAGCCCTCGGACGACGACGGCCTGATGCACGAGCTGCTGATGAAGGCCGAACGGCCGGTGCTTGCCGTCCTCACCAAGGCCGACAAGCTCGGCCGCGAGGCCCAGCGCACCCAGAAGCGGGCCATCGAACGCGCCCTGGGCCTCCTCGACGACCAGGTGGAGCTCACCAGCAGCCACGCCGGCACCGGCATCGACGAACTGCGCGACAGCATCAACGCTCTCCTCGAGGGCGCGGAGGAAGCACCCCATGACGCTCGCTAGACGGTTCGGCTGGACCCTCCTCGTGGCGGCACTCGGCTGCGCCCCCGCGGTCCGCGGCCAGGATGCCGGCACCGACACCACGGGCCTCCCCCCCGCCGGGCTCGGCCGGCTCACCCAGGACCAGATCTCCATCACCCTGCAGCAGGGCGACCTGCAGATCCGGTTCCTCCCGCTCGACGAGCGCCTGCTCCGGCTCCTGGCCCCCGACGGCTACGCCTCGATGCGGTCGATCCTGAAGAGCCGGCAGGCCGCCATCGACAGCGCCGCGCAGCGCGCCGGCGTCACGAGCCCCGGCCTCGTGCTGGTGACGTTCTTTGCCCAGCGCGACAACGTGACCTTCCAGCCGCAGGACCTCTACCTCGACCTGCGGAACCAGATCTACCGCCCGGTGGGGATCATCCCCTACTCGCCGGGATTCTCGGCCCAACAGCTCCAGGCGCGCGGGCAGGCGACGGCCATCTACGTCTTCGAGCTCCCGGTGCCGGTCTTCGACGGGTTCCAGGCGGGCTACAGCTCGACCGTCTCCGACGCCTGGACCAACGCGATGCCCACGATCAAGCGGGAACGCGACCGCGTCGTGAACCGCTGGCGCCAGCAGCACCCCGACAGCTCCACGGCCCGCTGAGGCCACCCCGCTCCCCTCGACGCCCGGACCCGCTCCGGGCGTTCGTCGTTGCCGCCGACCGCCGGCGGGCGTAGAATCCCGGCTTACCCGGAGGATCCATGGTGCTGCGCCCCCTGCGGTCGGTCACCGTCGCGCCTGCGGCGGATAAGGTCTACGACGCCTGGCTCGCCGAACTCGGCGAACGCCTGGCCGACCCGGCCACCGACCGCTCGCTCCTCGCGCGCGACGTGCTCTACGACCTGTTCTGGCCCGGCCACGGACGGTACGAGGATCGCGTGGCCGACCCCGCCACCCCGCTGGCGCAGCGCGCCGCGCTGGTGGGCCTCGATCCCAGGAACGCGACGCTCGAGCCGGAGTACTACGCCGACGCCGAACCGGACAAGTTCGCGGCGGTCAAGCCGCTCCTCTGGCTCTGGTACGGCTTCGACCGCTCCCCGTTGGGCGGACAGGAGGTCCACCTCGGCATCAGGTTCCGCCGGCTCCTGGCGGGCCACCTCTTTGCGCGCTGCGGCAAGAACTTCAAGTGCTTCCAGCACGTCGAGTTCTCCTACGGCTACAACCTCGAGGTGGGCGACGATGTCGTGGTCCACCGCCACGTGCTCCTCGACGACCGCGGCGGGATCACCCTGGGCGACAGGGTGAGCATCTCCGACTACGCCAACATCTACAGCCACACCCACAGCATCGTGGACCAGAAGGACGTCACCAACGCGCGCACCGTCCTCGAGGACGACGTGCGGGTGACCTACCACGCCACCGTGCTGGCCGGCATCCGGGTGGGACGGAACGGGATGGTCGGGGCCAACGCGGTGGCCACCAAGGACGTGCGTCCCTATCACGTGAACGTCGGGATCCCCGCCAAGTCGGTGCGGGTCAAGCCCAACGCGCCGCCGGACGCCTACGAGTCGGAGCGGGTCCCGCGGCGCTCGGAGGACCGGCGCTGAGCGGATCCGCCTGGGGGCCTATCGCCGCGGGCGCCCTGGCGGCGACGCTGGTCGGGTGGCGCCTCTGGCGCGACCGGGCGCGGGCCCGGACGCTCGAACGCCAGCGCGATGAGTTGAGCGCGCAGCTCGAGCGCCGGATGGGCGAACTCTTCTCCCTGCAGGAGCTGAGCTACGTCCTCTCCGAGTCGCTGCAGGTGGACCGCCTGGCCGAGCAGGTGGCGCGCTACGTCCAGCGGTTCCTGCGGGCCGACGGCGCGCTGGTGGCGCTCGCCGAGCCGGGCGGGGGTCCGGGGCTCCGCGTGGTGGGGGCGGAGGGATCGCTCACTCCGCTCCTCGGCCGCCGCATCGCGGACGACGAGGACTCGCTCCTCATCCGCGCCGCCTCGCGCGAGCGCATCGAGCTCGAGGGGGGGGCCGGGCATCCGGTGACGTTGCTCCCGGGCGTGCAGGTCGACACGGCCGCCGCCGCGCCCCTCCGGGCGCAGGGCGTCACGATGGGCGTGGTGGCGGCGGCGGGCCGTCCGTCCGGCGCGTTCAGCACCGAGGACCTCTGGGTGCTGTCGACGGCGGCGACCCACGCGGCGGTGGTCCTGGCCAACAGCAGGCTCTTCGAGCTGGTCGAGCGCGGGAAGGCGGAGTGGGAAGCGGCGTTCGACGCCCTGGCCGAGGGGCTCGCCGTGGTCGACCGGGCCGGGAACGTGGCGCGGGCCAACCAGGCGCTCGGGCGGATCCTCGACACGGACGTGGCGGCGCTGGTGGGCCGGCCGTTCGGCGCGCTGGTGGCCGAGGCGCCGGAGTCGGTGGCCGACCTCGTGACGGGGCGCGGCGGGGTGCGGCCGCCGCCGCTGGTGATCCGCTCGCCGGGGCGGGGCCGGATGCTCCGGCTGACGGCTGCCCGCGTGGGCGACACCGTCGGCGGCAGCGCGATGGTGGTCCTCGTCGAGGACGTGACCGACCAGCGCGCCCTCGAGAGCCAGCTCATCCAGAGCGAGAAGATGGCGGCGGTGGGCCAGCTCGTCTCCGGTGTGGCGCACGAGCTCAACAACCCGCTCACGTCGATCGCCGGGCTCTCCGAACTGCTGCTGGAGCAGGCCAAGGTGGCCCCCGAGGCGCGCGACCACCTGCGCGTCATCCAGGCGCAGGCGGAACGCGCGGGGCGCATCGTGCAGAACCTGCTCACCTTTGCGCGGAAGGGGACGGCGGAGCGGGCGCCCACCGACCTCAACGACGTCGCCGCGCGGACGGCGCTCCTGATCGCCTACGAGCTCCGGCTCCGTGGCATCGCGCTCGAGGAGCGCCTGGCGCCGGGGCAGCTCTTCGTGCTGGCGGACCGCTACGAACTCCAGCAGGTGGTGCTCAACCTCCTCACCAACGCCGTGCAGGCGGTGGCGGCGACCGGTGCGGAGCACGGGCGCATGGCGCTGGAGACCTCGGCCCACGACGGCCGGGTGGTCCTCAGGGTCACCGACTCCGGCGCGGGCGTGGCGCCGGAGCACGTGCCGCTCCTGTTCACGCCGTTCTTCACCACCAAGGAACCGGGCCAGGGCACCGGGCTCGGCCTGTCGATCAGCTACGGGATCGTGGAGGCGCACGGCGGGCGCCTCGAGTACG
>DASYXP010000235.1:0-3104 GCA_035934835.1 Gemmatimonadales bacterium
GCCGCCGGCCTCGCCATCGTCACCCGCATCCGCGCCCGCCTCGCGGCCACGCTCCTCGGCGCGATGTTCTTTTCCTGGGTGGTGCTGCTCCACATCCCGCTCGTCATCACGTCGCACGGCGCCGGCGGGAAATGGACGAGCCTCTTCGTCGCGACGATGATGTGCGGTGGAGCGTGGATGGTGGCAGGCGCGGAGGCCGGGGGGTGAGGAAGAGCCACGCGCTACCCCCAATCGTGCGAATCCGACCCACCCTGCCGGAGCGCCTGCAGGAGCTCGGTCGGTGCCCGCTTCATCGGCGTGTCCTCCGGTCCCCTTCCTTTAAGAGCGAGCGGCCGCACCCCTTCCGCCAGGATGTTGACCCCCGGTCCCTCCTTGGAAAGCTTCCCCGCGATCCACAGGAACGGCCCCCCCCGCACGGTGGTCCGGTCGCGCTCGTAGACGTCGGGCGTCAGGATCGCGTTCATCATCCCCGCCTCGTCCTCCAGCAGCACGAAGACGAACCCCTTGGCGGTCCCCGGCCGCTGCCGCGCCACCACCATCCCCGCCACCTCGACCTTCGCGCCGTGCCTGAGTTCCTTCAACCGGTCACTCCGCACTACATAAGGAGGGAGCGCCCCGCGGAAGAGCGCGAACGGGTGCGTGGTCGGCGCAAAGCCGAGCGTCGCGTACTCCGCCACCAGGCGCTCGCCGGCGTCGAGCTCGCTGAAGCGGATGTGCGCGTGCGGGTGGTCGAGCGCCAGCTCCATCTGTCGCCGCCGGGTCGGCCCGTCGACTCCCGGCCCGGTGGGTGAGAGCCAGAGCCCTACCTGCCAGATCAGGTCGCGCCGCGTCAGCCCGAAGTGATCGCACCCGCCCACCCACACCAGGTGTTCGATGGCGGCGCGCTTGAGCTCCGCCGGCGCCCGCCGGACGAAGTCGCCCACGCTCCGGTAGGGCCCGTTCCGCTCCCGCTCGAGCACCACGGCGGTGGCGGTCTCCTCGTTCCATCCGCGCACGAAGCCGAGCCCCACGCGCACGCTGCCGCCTTCGCGGACGCACCAGACGTCGCTCCGCTCGAGGTCGGGGAGGAGGATCTCCACCCCGCCGCGACGCGCATCGCGGGTCAGGGCGTCGAGGGAGTAGAACCCCATCGGCTGGTTGTTGAAGAGCGCGGTGTAGTACTCCACCGGGTGGTAGTGCCGGAGCCACGCCGACTGGTACGCCAGGAGCGCGAACGCCGCCGCGTGCGCCTTGGGAAAGCCGAACTCGGAAAAGGCGGTGACGTGCCCGAAGACCTGCTCGGCCACCTCGTCGCCGACCCCCTTGGCCCGCGCGCCGGAGAGGAACTCGACCCGGAACTGCTCCATCATCTCCTTGCTCCGCCGCCGGCTCATCGCCCGCCGGAGCGCCTCGGCCTGCCCGGCGGTGAACCCCGCCATCGCCTGGCAGACCTCGAGCACCTGGTCCTGGTAGAGGATGACGCCCAGGGTCTCGTCGAGCGCGTCACGGAGGAGCGGATGCTCCACCGGCGGCTGGTAGGGGCGCCCTGCC
The DNA here is from genome assembly GCA_035934835.1 of Gemmatimonadales bacterium. GTDB lineage: Bacteria > Gemmatimonadota > Gemmatimonadetes > Gemmatimonadales > GWC2-71-9 > CAMLHU01. The sequence continues at coordinate 1,531 of DASYXP010000235.1, forward strand.
GCTTCCGCCACGCGCTGCGCCTCGCGCCGCTTCACATACGGATTGACCGCCCCGCCCACCACCGGCCCCGGCCGCACGATGGCCACCTCCACCGCCAGGTCGGCGATGTTCCGCGGCCGGGTGCGGCGGATGACCTGGATCTGCGCCCGGCTCTCGATCTGGAAGAGCCCCACGGTGTCGCCGGCGCAGATGCGGTCGTACACGGCGGCGTCGTCGAAGTCGATGCGCGAGAGGTCGGGTGGCGCCCCGGTGCGCACCGCTATCCGTTCGACGCACTCCTCCACCAGCGAGAGCATCCCGAGGGCCAGGAAGTCCACCTTCAGGAACCGCGCGTCGTCGCACGAGTCCTTGTCCCACTGGCAGACGACGCGGTCGGGCATCGCGGCGCGCTCGAGCGGCACCATCTCGATCAGCGGCCGGCTCGAGATGATCATCCCCCCCACGTGCTGGGACACATGGCGCGGAAGGCCGTGGATCTGCTCGCAGAGGTCGAGGAGCTCCCGCCAGAGCGGGGCGGTGCTCCGGCCGGCAAAGCCGGGGAGCTTCTCCACCTCCTGGCCCAGCGTGTCGCCCCCGCGGAGGTCCACCAGCCGGGCCACCTTCTCGAGCTCGCCGAGCGGCAGGCCGAGCGCCTTGCCCACCTCGCGCACCGAGGAGCGGAGCCGGTACGTGGGGAAGGTGCAGACGAGCCCCACGTGGTCGTGGCCGTAGCGCCGGTACACCCGCTTGATCAGCTCCTCGCGGATCTCGCGGGGAAAATCGAGGTCGATGTCGGGGATCGACGCCAGCGACTCGTTGAGGAACCGCCCCAGCCGGAGTCCCGACTCGAGCGGGTCGACGTGGGAGAGGCCCAGGAAGTAGCAGATGACCGAGGAGACCGATGACCCGCGGCCCCGCCCCGGCAGGAGGTTCCCGGCCACCCGCCGGCTCCCCCGCCGAACGTCGCACGCCACCTCGCGCGCGAGCTCGAAGAGGTCGTGGTAGAGGAGGAAGAACCCCGCCAGCCCGTGATGCGCCGTGAGCCGGAGCTCCTCCTCCAGCCGCGCGAGCGCCGCCGCGCGGTGCCGCGACCCCTCCGGGTACCGCTCCTCCAGCCGCGCCCGGCAGAGCTCCGCCAGCGCCCTCGGCGCCTCGGCCCCGCGGAAGTCGGGGAAGCGGTACCCCAGGTCCCGGGTGAGGTCGAACGCCCCGCACCGCTCGGCGATGAGGAGCGTATGCGCCACCGCATCGGGCCGGTCGCGGAAGCGTGCCGCCGCCTCTTCGGGTGCGGCGAGGTGGAACTCGCTGTTGGGGCGCCGCGCGGCGTGGGCGCCGTCGAGCGTGGTGCCGGTGCGGATGGCCACGAGCACGTCCTGCAGCCGGTGGCGCTCGCGCCGGTCGTAGTGCACGTCGCCGGTGGCCACGGCGCGGAGCCCCGCCCCGTCGGCCACGTCGAAGAGGGCGCGGGTGAGCGCGGCATCGCCCCGCACCTCGTTGCGCTGCACCTCCACGAAGAACCGCTCCGCGCTGAGGAGCGCCCGCCACTCCTCCGCCTTCCGCCGCGCCGCCGTGAGCCCCCGGTCGCGGAGGACGCG
>DASYXP010000282.1:0-10217 GCA_035934835.1 Gemmatimonadales bacterium
CGGATCGACGGGATCGCGGGCGGCATCGCCGACCAGATCGTGCGGCTGGTGGTGCGCGACATCCCGCGCCATATCGGCCGGGAGCTCGACCACGCCGGGCTCCGGGAGTACCGCACCCAGGCGCTCCATTTCCAACTCGACCTCCGCCGGCCGGAGTCCACGCGGGGGGTGGGCGTCGGCGCGCCGGGGCGCCGGGCCACGCTCTCCGAGGTGGTCCACGGATACCTGCACGGCCGCCCGCTCCCCGCCGAGCTCGACCGCGAGGCCTTCGTGCGCCTGGGCGATGAGCTCGTGGCGGCGGCCGAGCGGGACGACGAGGGCGCCTGATGCAGATCACGCGCCTGCAGCTCGTCAACTTCCGGCAGCACGCCGACACCGAGCTGGTGCTGGGGCCGGGGCTCACCGGGATCATCGGCCCCAACGGCGCCGGCAAGTCGACGCTCCTCGAGGCGATCGCGTTCGCGCTCTACGGCGTGCCGGCGGTGCGCGGCAACCGCGACTCGATCCGGCGCCGCGGCGCGCCCCCGCGTTCGTCGGTCCGCGTGGAGCTCGACCTCATCCTCGGCGCGCACCAGTACCGGGTCGTCCGCACGCTGCACGGCGCCGAGCTGTTCCAGGATGGCGAGGCCGCGCCGATCGCGAACTCGCTGCAGGCGGTCACCGAGCGGCTCCAGCACCTCCTGGGGATGGTCCGCTCGGAGTTCTTCAACACCTACTTCACCGGCCAGAAGGAACTCGCGGTGATGGCGGAGCTGACCGGCCCCGCCCGCGCCGAGTTCCTGAATCGCGTGCTGCGGTACGAGAAGCTGCGCGATGCGCAGGACCTGCTCAAGGAGGAGCGGACCCGGCTCAAGGCCACCATCGCCGCCCTGGAGTCGGGGCTGCCGGACCCCGCGGTGATCGACGCCGACGAAAAGCGCGCCGCCGAGCGCCTCGATGCGGCCGTGGCGGACGCGGCCGCCGCGGGGGCGGCGCTGAAGGCGGCCGAGGCGAAGCTGGCTGAGGCGGCGCCGCGCGCCACCGATCTCGGCGCGCAGCGCGACCGGGTCACCGCGCTCGCCGGCGACCTCAAGCTGGCAGAGCACAAGGTGTCGGAGGCGCGGACCCGCTTCCAGTCGCTCGACAGGCAGATGGCCGAGGCGGTGGGCGCACGCGGCCGGCTGGCGCCGCTCGAGGCCGCGCTGGCTCCCCTGCCAGGGTTCCGGGCGGAGCTCGAGGAGCTCGACCGCCTGGCGGAGGCGGAGGTCGTGCGGAACGGCGCCGTCAATACGCTCGCCGAGGTCCGGAAGGCGCGGGAGGGCGTGGTGCGGCGGCTGGACCAGCTGCCGACGGAGGTCGCCCTCGCCGACCTGGCCGGACGTGCGGTGATCCTGCGGACGCGCCTCGACGACCGGATCCGTTCGCTCGACGAGCTCCGGAGCGCCTGGGTGCGCGACAAGCAGGACGCGCAGACCAAGTTGCGCGACCTGCTGGAGCAGTACGAGGCCGCCAAGGAGCAGAAGGAGAAGCTCGAGGCGGCGGGTGCCGCCGGCATCTGCCCGACCTGCAGCCGCCCGCTCGACGATCACTATGGCGAGGTGCTCGGCGTGGTGACGCGGCAGCTCGAGGCCATCACGTCCAACGGCCAGTACTATCGCCAGCGCGAGGCGCAGCTCAAGCAGGAGCCGGCCGAGCTGTCGGAGGCCGACCGGGAGCGGGTGGAGCTGGAGCGCGAGTTCCGGGAGGTCACCAATGAGCAGGTGCGGCTGCAGGCGCGGGCCCAGGAGCGCGCCGGCCTCGAGCGCGAGCGCGCCGAGCTCGACCAGCGGATCACCACGCTCGAAGCGGCGATGGCCGGTCCGGCCGTGGCGTATGACGCCGGGCGCCATCGCGAGGTGCGCGACCAGGTCCGCCTGCTCGGGCCGAAGGAGCTGGAGGCGGCCCAGCTCCGCGCCTCCGCCGCGCGGGCCGAGGGTCTGGTGGCCGAGGCGGAGGCGGCGGAGCGCGCGCTGAGCGAACTCGAGGCGCACGCCAAGGCCATCGCCGCCCAGCTCGACGGCGCCGGCTTCAGCGAGGCGGCCTACACCGCCGCACGCGCGGCGGTGGACGGGGCCGAACGGGAACGCCAGGAGGCGCGCCTCCGGTCCGAGCGCGCCCGCTTCGCGTGGGACGGCGCGATGGAGGAGCGCCGCCGGGTGCAGCAACGGCGGGAGGAGCGCACCGCGCGCGCGGAGGAGGTCAAGGCGGCCCGGCGGGACCAGCTCCTGCGCGAGGAGCTCGATCGCGCCTTCAGCGACCTGCGCACCGACCTGAACGCCCAGCTCCGGCCCGAGCTCTCGGAGGTCGGGTCGCAGTTCCTGCGCGACCTCACCCGCGGGCGCTACGCCGATCTCGAGCTCGACGAGGACTACCAGGCCACGCTGGTGGAGGACGGCGAGGCCAAGCCGGTCATCTCCGGGGGCGAGGAGGACGTGGTCAACCTCGCGCTCCGCCTGGCCATCAGCCAGATGATCGCCGACCGCGCCGGCCAGCCGCTGTCGCTCCTGGTGCTGGACGAGGTGTTCGGCTCGCTGGACGAGGAGCACCGCGGGGCGGTCATCGACCTCCTGCGCGGATTGGCCGACCGCTTCCCGCAGGTCATCCTGATCACCCACATCGAGTCGCTCCGGGACGGGCTCGACCGGGTGCTGCGCGTGTCATTCGATGCGGCCGCGGGGGCCGCCACGGTCGCCGAGGACGCGGGAGAGGCAGGCGATGGGCTGGCGGCCTGAGCCCGGCGCCCTCATCGGGCCCGAGCGCGCCACGCTCGCGGACGTCGACGCGCTCAATCGCGTCTTCGCCGACGCATTCACCGACCGGTACCGGCGTGACGGGATGTCCGGGATGCGGGTGCCCTTCCTCAACCCGATGGTCTGGCGCTACGCGATCGAGGACAGCGGGGAAGGTGCGTTGCTCTGGCGGGACGAGGCCGGCAAGGTGGCCGCGTTCAACATGGTGCACCGGTCGGGCACGGAAGGATGGATGGGGCCGCTGGCGGTGCGTCCGGACCGCCAGGGGCGGGGGGAGGGTCGCCGGATCGTGACCGCGGGGATCGAATGGCTGCGCCTCCACCGGGTGGCGACGCTCGGCCTCGAGACGATGCCCCGCACAGTGGAGAACATCGGCTTCTACAGCGCCCTCGGCTTCGAGCCCGGCCGCCTGACCGTCACGCTCCTCAAGGAGCTCGGCCGGCCGCCGGCGGAGCCGCTCTGCCTCTCCCGGTCCGGCGCGCGGCACGACGCCCTCGTGGAGGGGTGCCGCGCGCTCACCGATTCGCTGGTGGCCGGGGTCGACTTCTGCCGCGAGGTCGACCTCACCGAGCGCCTCGGCCTGGGCGACACCGTGATCGTCGAGGGCGCGTCGGGCATCGACGCCTTTGCCCTCTGCCACGCCGCGGCACTGGCCGAGGGACGGCCGAGCGAAGAACTGCGCGTCCTCAAGGTGGTGGCGCGCAACGACGGCGCGCTCGACGCCGTGCTCTCCGGCGCCGGGTGGCTGGCCCACCGCGCCGGGTTGCACCGCGTCGGGGTGCGCTGCCAGACCGCGTTCACCCACGCCTACCGACGGCTCGTGTCGCAGGGATGGACCGTCCACTGGACCGACCTCCGGATGACGCTGGGCGACTTCCCGGAGCGCCCGGTGGCCTCGGGCGTGGTCTGGTCGAACTGGGAGATCTGACCTACACCGCCAGCTTGGCCGCCGCCCACCCCGCTGGATCCTTGTCCTGCATGAACATCTGGTCCACGTTCACGACGACGTTGCCCCCGTCCTTCATCACCGTGAACCGGTCCATCCCCCGGGTGGCGCGGCCGGAGATGAACGTGCCGTCCGGGGTGTACGTCGAGTGGTGCTTGGGACACCGGAAGAAGTTCTGGTCGGCGAACCACTCCAGCGCCACGTGCCGGTGCGGGCAGGCCAGGTTGAAGGCATAGACCTCGCCCCGGTAGCGCACCAGGATGACTTCGTTGGCCTTGTCGATCTGGGCGCCGTCGGCGGCGGGGATCGGGTAGGTGATGGTGTCCGGCCCGGCGCTCGACCGGCGGCCGGTGACGAGGCTCAGCGGCCAGGCCACGGCCTCGCGCGGCGTGGCGCCAAGCCCGAGGGCGATCCCCGACACGGCCAGGGTGGCATTGAACAGGAAGCTGCGGCGGTCGGGACGCGCGCACGCGTCGCACGGACCGGACGGGTCTCGGGGAGCGGTCATCGGGATGCCACGTTGGAAAGATTGGGAAGGATCGTGCCGACGAGCACGATGGAAAGCCAGAGCGCCATGCTGGTGACGGCGCGGTGCCGGAGCGCGGTCCAGTCCTGGTCGACCGCGGCGCCCCCGGCCTGGAGCCGGCGCTCGGTGCGCGAGAGCAGGGCGCCATTGGCCAGCAGGCCGGCGATGAGCGCCATCTTGCCCCAGAAGAAGTACGACGGGCCGTACGTCGCCACGTCGGAGCCGAAGAGCAGCACGCCGCTCAGGAACGTCACCACGAGGCCGATGAGCACCGGGCGGTGGACCGCGCCAAGCTCGGCCAGGTGGTGCCCGCGTATCTGTGCCGGCTCCCCCGCCACGCGCAGCGTGGAACGGTCGGCAGCGAGCGCCAGGCCGCCGGCCACCACGAATCCGCCGATGTGCAGGAAGGTGACCCCCACCTGCAGCACAGTGCGGTCGTTGTACAGGTCGGCCCAGGGCTGGGCCAGTGCCTCGGCGCGGGCCAGGAGGTCGATCATTCAGTCCTTCCAGATCAGCATCATGAGGTAGCTGCCGAGCGCGGCGCTCATCGAGGCAATGGCCACCGTCTGGTGGGCGTTCGCGTCCGCCGTGCCGTTGGTGTACCGGCGCCGGTTCGGCGCCAGCGCCCCGGTGGCGACGAAACCGATGTCCGACGCGATCATCAGCGCGGAGTGGATCCACCGGCGGGTGCGGCCATCGGGGTCGTGCCGGCTGTCCCAGAGGTTCCAGGCCCCGGTCACGGTGTTGATGACGAAGAGCCCGTCGACGCCGGCGGCGAGCGCCTTGTGGAGGCCCAGCAGGGACTGATCGCCCGTGGGACCGTTGCGGTAGAGCTGCTCCCCGACGATGAACTCGCCGATGAAGAGCGGCAGCGTCGCATAACTCGCGATCTGGTGGATCTTGAGCCGCGTGTAGTAGAGGTCGCTGTAGACGATGGCGCGGGGGCGCTGGCGTTCAGCGGCGTCGGCCGGACGCAGGATGGCCGGGAGCGGCGTCACCGCGATCCGCGCGGATGCCGGGATCGACGTGTCCCCGGGAACGACAGGTGTCGTAACGAGCAGTGCAGCGACCTGCAAGGCGAAGAGCACGACTGCTCCCTGCGGGAGGTGGTGAGAACGGACGTCCCCGCTCCAATACGCTACACAGGCCGCGCCCGTTCACGCAGGGACTCGGCGGGTCTTTGTGGATCTCTAGTGTGCAGGCTTCGATGGAGCCCGAATGGTCAGCGGGGCAAAGCTCATCCGAGCTCCGCCCCGCCTTACCGCCTTACCGGCTCACCGCCTCACCGCCTTACACGGCCGCCATTGGTCGCGGCAGCGGTGCGACGGGCGCCGGCACGGCTGGATCCTCGGCGCGGTACCCGCTGCCGAACTTCTTGAGTGTCCGGTAGTGCGAGCGGATCGCCGCCCAGAGGGTCGGGGCCTCGTTGTAGGGGATCCCGTGCTTCCGGGCCGCGTCCTGGACGATCGGCCGGATCTCGGGGTAATGCACGCTGCACACCTTCGGGAAGAGGTGATGCTCGATCTGGTAGTTGAGCCCGCCCACGTACCAGGTCAGGAGCCGGTTGCGCGGCGCGAAGTTGGCCGTGGTCATCATCTCGTGCGCCAGCCACGTGTGCTCCATCCGCCCGGCCCCGTCCGGGGCCGGATGGTCGGTGCCCTCCACTACGTGGGCCAGCTGGAACACCACGCCGAGGATGAGCCCGGCGGTCAGGTTCATGGCGACGTAGCCGATCAGCGTCTGCCACCATGCGGTCGGCAGCACCACGAGCGGCACCACGATGGCCCAGCTGTAGTACACCAGCTTGCCCGCGATCAGCACGGCCCATTCGTGCCACGGGTGGTGCTTGTCCTCGTAGGGGCCGATGTTGCGCTGGAGGAAGTACTTGTAGTCCTTGACGAACACCCAGAAGATGGTCGAGAGACTGTATGTCGCGAACGCATAGAGGTGCTGGAACCGGTGAATGGGCCGGTGCTCGCTCCGGGGAGAGAGCCGGAGCAGCGGCGAGACCTCGAGGTCCTCGTCGATCCCCTGGATGTTGGTGTACGTGTGGTGGACCACGTTGTGCGTGATCTTCCACATGTAGCCGTTGGCGCCGAGGAGGTCGAACGTGAGGCCGAAGAGGTAGTTGACGGCGTTGGACGACGAGAGCCCGCCGTGGAGCGCGTCGTGCGACACGCCGAACCCGACCCCGGCCATCCCCACGCCCATCACCACAGCGAGGGCCAGCATCTCGTCGGGGGTGAAGTGCCCGCCCAGGATCAGCGCGTAGGGCACGAACAGCAGCGACAGGGACGTGACGATCCGGGCGACCATCCGCCAGTCGGCCTTGGTCGACCTGCCGGACCCCTCGAAGCGCTCGGAGACCCGGGCCTTCACTTCCTGCACGAACGCAGCGGCGGCCCGAGAAGGGAAAGTGACCGTACGGTCTGTCATGTATGCTGCACCGGTAGGAGGGTGGGGGACCGCACCCACAACATACACTAAAAGCCGGCGCCGGGCACCAACGTCCCATGGTGGATCGTGAAGGCGTCGTAATGACTACTGCTGCCAAGCGCCCGGCTGCCAGACCCAGCCGCCCCGGTAATGCGTCCAGTGACCGTCCTTCCACTTGGTGCGCCTCCGACCGTTGTCGTGCGGATTCCCATGGCTCCGGCCCCGGTCGTCATCCCGGCGGGCGTCGTCGCCAGTGGGGCGCACCGGTCGGTCCCACCTTCCGCCGATCCACGTGTAGTCGTTCCCACCCCACGCCCAGTAGCCACGGATCCAGATGTAGTCGGGGCCGGGGCGATCAGTGACCACTTCCACCCGGTCCGGCGGCGGACGTCGCACCACCACCACCTCGCCGGGCGGGGGGGCGACCAGGCAGCCGGACAGCAGGCACACCGCGCCGAACATCGAGACCATCAAGCGTCGCGTCATCAGGTCCTCCGGGAGGGGGCAACGGGGTGGACGTGGCCGCCGGGGCCGGTCACGATGGTCGGCCCGCGTCGGCGTACAGGGTGCTGGCCTTGTACCGCGCGAGCCCCCGCTGCCCGAGCATCTTGACCAGCACCGCCAGCGGGATGGCCAGCAGCAGCCCCACGAAGCCGAACAATGCGCCGCTCAACGCCAGCGCCACCATGATCCAGGCCGGATGCAGCCCGACCGAGTTGCCGACGATCCTGGGCCCGGTCAGCGACTGGTCGAGGAGCTGCACGCCGCCGAAGACGATCGCCACACGCATGAGCCCGCTCACGGGATCGCCCATCGTGAGCCCCACCATCACCGCCACCAGGGCCGAGACCACGAGCCCGATGTAGGGGACCAGGTTGCAGAGGCCCGCCACCACCGCGATCAGGAGCGCGCTCGGCACCCCCGCCACCGCCATCCCCAGCCCGGTGAGCGTTCCCACCAGGGTGGCCTCGGTGAGTGCGCCCCGGACATAGCGCCCGATGGCGCGGTCGTACTCCACCACCGCCGTGCCGAGCGAGGTGCGGTGCCCGGGCGGGATGGCGTCGTGGACGAAGCCGGTGATCCGGGGCCACTCATTGAGGACGTGGAACAGCACCACCGGCGTGATGACGATGTAGCCGAGGAAGCCGAAGATGGTGCCCATCTGCTTGAGCAACCCGAGCGCCCATCCGCCGATGGTGGCCAGGATGTCGCTGGCGTGCGTCTGGAGGAACGCGGTCAGGTGCTCGGCATCGAGGTTGTCGAGCCAGCTCTTCTGGTCGGCCGAGAGGAAGCTCACCTCGGCCAGCCGCGCGCGCACGCCCACCAGCCAGTGGAGCACCGTCGTGGCGAACACCGGGAGCTTGCCCACGAGCGCCGTGGACTGGTCGATGATCTGCGGGCCGATCAGCAGGACGCCGAGGACCGCGAGCGCCAGGAGCGGCACCAGGATCCCGGCCACCGCGAGCGGGCGGCGGGCGCCGACGCCCTGGAGGCGCTGCACTGCCGGTGCCAGCAGGTAGGCCAGGGCGAGCGCCGCGACGAACGGGCCGAGGAAGGCGCCGTAGTCGTGCCAGAGCCACAGCAGTGTCACCAGGCTCGCGGCGACGAGGACGGGGCGCACGCCGGTCTTCTGGCGGAGCGGCCAGAGCACCAGGAAGAGGAGGCCCAGCACGACCGGCGGCGAGAGCACGTCCCGCGCGATGACCAGGAGCGTGATGACGAGGAGCGCGGCCAGGCCGAACGCTGCGGCGTCGCGGGTGCCGGAGGGGGAGTCGGGCATGCGGGGAAAGGTAAGGCCGTGCGGCTATGCGGCCGGCGGGCGATCCGCCGCGCTGGCCCCGCCGAGCGCGATCCACCGCACCAGGAGCGTCACGCCGACCGCCAGGAGCAGGTGGACGGCCCCCGAACTGACGCGCAGGATGAAGGCCAAGGTCACCCAGAGCACCAGGGCGACGATGGCCCCGACCAGCGTGAGCGAATGTCGCACCACGACCTCCCAGGTGTGTTGACGGGTCCGGTACCGATTCCTATCTTAGCACCCACGGACGACGGTGGGGAGCTCACTTATTGAGCCAACAGGTCCGTTGAGGGGCCCATATTCCGCGGCCGATGTCATGCCCCCCGGGGGAAGACAGACGTCATGGAGCGGGTGCCGAACATTTCCAGCGGGCTTCAATAACCCTCTCCGCCGCCGTTCGCCTGGTCTTCCGGGGCTGTTCCAGCCCTGTGGATGCGCCGGCCCTCGTGGCCGGCGCGTTCGTTCCGGCCCCCGGCCCACGTTGCGCCACCCTATCCCCCGGGCCATTTTCCCCATCCACCCCGGAACGGACCCCATGCCGACCTGCGCCGTGACCCGGCGAGTCCATTTTAACGCCGCCCACCGCCTCCATAACCCCGCCAAGTCGGACCAGTGGAACCGGGAGACGTTCGGGCCGTGCAACAACCCGAATTGGCACGGGCACAACTATGAGCTCGACCTCACGGTCGAGGGCGCGATCGACCCGGACACCGGCTACGTGATGGACGTCGGGGTGCTCAAGCGTATCGCCGAGGAGCACCTGGTGAGCCGGCTCGATCACAAGAACCTGAACCTCGACGTGGCCTGGTTCCACGACCTCCTGCCCTCGGCGGAGAACATCGCGCTGGTGGCGTGGCGGGAGCTGCGGCCGCGCATCCCCGCCGCGCTCGCGCTCCGGGTCCGCCTCTGGGAGACCCCCCGCAATTATGTCGAATACGATGGCCGCTGAACCCGGCTTCCAGTCCCACGTCCGCCAGATGCTCGAGGCGCTGGGGGAGGATCCCGGCCGCGCCGGGCTCCGGAAGACCCCCGAACGGGTTGAGGCGGCGATGCGCTGGCTCACCCGCGGCTACGAGATGTCGGTGGCCCAGGTGGTGGGCGACGCGGTGTTCGAGGAGCAGCACGAGAGCATGATCCTCGTCCGGGACATCGAGCTCTATTCCCTGTGCGAGCACCACCTGCTGCCGTTCTTCGGCCGGGCGCACGTGGCCTATATCCCGGACGGCCGCATCGTCGGGTTGTCCAAGCTGCCGCGCATCGTCGAGGTCTTCTCCCGCCGGCTCCAGGTCCAGGAGCGCCTGACCGACCAGGTGGCCGATGCCGTGATGGAGGTGCTCCAGCCGCAGGGCGTCGGCGTGGTGATCGAGGCGCTGCATCTGTGCATGGCGATGCGCGGGGTCGAGAAGCAGAACAGCAAGACGGTCACCAGCGCGCTCCGCGGCGTCTTCCGGGACGACCACCGCACCCGCGAGGAGTTCCTCCGCCTGGTCCAGGGGGGCGGGCCCATCCTGTGAGCCGGCCCCTGGCGGTGGTCACCGGTGCGTCGCGCGGGATCGGCGCCGCCGCGGCCGGGCGCCTGCACGAGGCGGGGTGGGACGTGGTGCGGCTGGCGCGGTCGCTCGCGGACCACGACGTCGACGGCATCCACGACCGGCGCTGTGACGTGACCGACGCGGCCGGGGTGGCCCGGGTCGCGGCGGCGCTCGGTCCCCTCGGCGTGCCCGACGTGCTGGTCAACAACGC
>DASYXP010000286.1:0-14761 GCA_035934835.1 Gemmatimonadales bacterium
GGAGGGCGCGCTCGGGCGCCGGCCTATCTGGCGCGACCTGGCCGGGTCGGTGGGCGCGACCGTCGCCACCGCGCCGATCACCGCCGCGGCACTCGGCACCGTGGCGCTCGCGGGGATCGGGCTCAACTTCGTCGGGATCCCGCTCGCGGCCATCGCCGTGCCGGGGGCGCTCGCCAGCGTGCTGGTGGCGCCGGTGTCCGGTGTGCTCGCCCGCGCGCTCGCCTCGGGGACCGGCCTCGCGCTCGCCCTCCTCGACCGCGTGGCGGGATGGGGCGCCCGGATCCCCTTCGGGCACATCACCACCGCCACGGGCGCGCTGAGCGCCGTCCCGTGGATCGGCGTGCTGGTGGCACTCCTCTGGGTGGTGGGCCGGCGCAACAGCCGTGGCGTCGCCGTCACGCGCGCGATGGCCGTCGCCGCGCTCGTGGCCTGGGTGGCGCTCGGGATCGGCGCGGGTTCCGCATGGGCGAATGGCCCGGTCCCAGACCTGCGGTTAGATTTTCTCGACGTCGGCCAGGGGGATGCGACCGTCATCCGGACCCCGCACGGCCACGCGATCCTCGTCGATGCCGGGCCAAGGTTCGGCGGGTCCGACGCCGGCCGGAGCGTGGTGGCCCCCTTCCTGGCGCGGGCCGGCATCGACCGGCTCGATGCCGTGATCCTCTCCCACGCCCACCTCGACCACTTCGGCGGGGTGCCGGCGGTGCTCGACCGGGTGCCTGCGGCGCTGCTCCTCGACCCGGGCGAGCCGGTGGCCGATCCCGCGTATCTCGGGATGCTGGACGCGGCGGCGGCGGACGGGGCCGGGTGGGCGGCGCTCCGCGCCGGCGACACGCTGCGGGTCGACGGGGTCGAGCTCGTGGTCCTGCATCCCGACACGGCGTGGGCGGAGTGGGGGCTCGACCTCAACGAGGATTCCGCGGTGCTCCTGGTCCGGTGGGGCCGGTTCCGCGCCCTCCTCGCGGGCGATGCGGGGATCCCGGCGGAGTCGCGGATGGCGGGGCGCGCGGGCCGCGTGGACCTGCTCAAGGTGGGGCATCACGGCAGCCGGGGCGCGTCGGGGCCGGCCTGGCTTCGGGAGCTCTCGCCCGAAGTGGCGGTGGTGAGCGTGGGGGCCGGCAACCGGTACGGGCATCCGACCCCCGAGGCGCTCGCCCGGCTCGCGGCGGCCGGTGCGTCGGTGTGGCGCACCGACCGGGACGGCGGGGTGGCGGTGGCCGTCGACAGCGTGAGCATGGAAGTTCGGGGCGGCCACCGCCGAGAGCACTATGATCTTCCGATGGTGGCGCCCGTTCACCGTTGACCGTTCACCGTTCACTTTCCGGAGCTCGCGTGCAGAGCCGCACCTCGGTCACCACCATCGAACGGTTCATCGTCGACCAGGAGCAGCGCTTCCCCGACGCGACCGGGGAGCTCTCGAACCTGCTGTACGACGTGGCCCTTGCCGCCAAGATCATCTCGGCCAACATCCGGCGGGCGGGGCTGGTCAACATCCTCGGCGCGACCGGCGTCACCAACGTCCAGGGGGAGGAGCAGCAGCAGCTCGACGCTTTTGCCAACGAGACCCTGAAGCACGCGCTCAACCACACCGGCCGCGTGTGCGTGATGGCCTCCGAGGAGGATGACGGGCCCATCCCGGTCCCCCTCGAGTTCAACACCGGCAAGTACGCCGTGCTCTTCGACCCGCTCGACGGCTCGTCCAACATCGACGTCAACGCCGCGGTCGGGACCATCTTCAGCGTCTACCGGCGGGTCACCACCGCCGGGGGCGGGGCGCTCGCGGACCTGCTCCAGCCGGGGCGCAAGATCGTCGCCGCCGGATACGTGATGTACGGCTCCAGCACGATGCTCATCTACTCCACCGGCATCGGCGTGCACGGCTTCACCCTCGACCCCTCGATCGGCGAGTTCCTGCTCTCGCGCGACCAGGTCCGCATGCCGCGCACCGGCAAGTACTACAGCGTCAACGAGAGCAACTTCGCCCGCTGGGACCGCCGCACGCAGAAGGCGGTGCGCGGCTTCCACGGCGACTTCCCCGACCGCATCGCCGGGAAGAACAGCCGCTACATCGGGTCCCTGGTGGCGGACTTCCACCGGAACCTGATGGCCGGCGGCATCTTCATGTACCCCGCCGACACCAAGAACCCGCGCGGCAAGCTCCGGCTCCTCTACGAGGCCTGCCCGATGGCGTTCATCGCCGAGCAGGCGGGCGGCGCCGCCACCGACGGCAGCTTCCCGATCCTCGACGTGGTCCCGACCGACCTCCACCAGCGCACGCCCCTCGTGATCGGGTGCCGGGACGACGTCGATTGGGTCCGGCAGGTGATGGCGGAGCCGATGCCGTGAGCGGGGACGCGCCCGGCGAGCCAGGGACGTTCCCCTTCACCCGCGGCATCCACCCGGGGATGTACACCACCCGGCTCTGGACGATGCGCCAGTACGCCGGGTTCGGCACGGCGGAGGAGACGAACGCGCGCTTCCGCCAGCTGCTGGCGGCGGGGCAGTCGGGCCTCTCCACCGCGTTCGACCTGCCCACCCAGATGGGCTACGACTCCGACCATCCGATGGCGGCGGGCGAGGTGGGACGGGTCGGCGTGGCCATCGACACCGTGGACGACCTTGCGGTGCTCTTCGGCGGCATCGCGCTCGACCAGGTCACCACCTCGATGACCATCAACGCCACCGCCGCCATCCTGCTCGCGATGTACGTCGTTGTGGGCGAGGAACAGGGCGTGCCGCGCACCAGGCTCGGCGGCACGGTGCAGAACGACGTGCTCAAGGAGTACATCGCCCGCGGCACGTACATCTACCCGCCGGAGCCCTCGCTCCGCCTCACCACCGACATCTTCCGGTTCGTCGTCACTGAGAAGATGAACTTCAACCCCATCTCGATCTCGGGCTATCACATCCGCGAGGCGGGCGCCACCGCCGCCCAGGAAGTGGCGTTCACCCTCGCCGACGGGCTCGAGTACGTGCGGCACGGCATCGCCGCCGGGGTGCCGCTCGCCGGGTTCGGGCCCCGGCTCAGCTTCTTCTTCGCCGCGCACAACGACCTCTTCGAAGAGGTCGCCAAGTTCCGCGCGGCGCGGCGCCTGTGGGCCACGCTCGTCCGGGAGCGCTTCCAGGCCGACGACGCCACTGCCCGCCTCCGGTTCCACACCCAGACCGGCGGCGTCACGCTGCAGGCGCGCCAACCGCTCAACAACGTCGCCCGCGTCACGCTGCAGGCGCTCGCCGCGGTCCTGGGCGGGACCCAGTCGCTCCACACCAACGGGTACGACGAGGCGCTGGCGCTCCCCTCGGCGGAGGCCGCGACCCTGGCGCTCCGCACCCAGCAGGTCATCGCCTTCGAGAGCGGGGTCGTGAACGCGGTCGACCCGCTCGGCGGGAGCCTTTACGTCGAGGCGCTGACCGACCAGGTCGAGCGCGACGCCCGGGCGCTGATCGCGGAGATCGACGAACTGGGAGGCGCCGCGGCCGCCATCGAGAAGGGGTTCTTCCAGAAGGCCATCGCCGAGAGCGCCTGGGTCCAGCAGCAGCGGCAGGAGAGCGGGGAGCAGGTGGTGGTGGGGGTCAACCGCTTCGAGGACGATTCCCCGACGCCGGTGATCCACCAGCCCGATTTCACCGCCCTCGCGGCTCGGCAGGTCGCCCGGCTACGGGAGGGGAAGCAGAAGCGGGACAGTGGGGTGGTGGGGCAGTGCCTCGGTGCGCTCGCGGCGGCCGCCGGCGGCACCGACCCACTGATGCCGCCGATCATCGAGGCAGTGCGGGCGCGCGCCACGCTCGGCGAGATCAGTGACGTGCTGCGGAAGGCATGGGGGACGTACCGGGGGTGAGATCGGTGAGAGGTGAGAGGTAGAGGTAAGAGGCAAGACGTGAGAGGTGAGAGGTTAGAGGTGAGAGGTAAGACGTGAGAGGTGAGAGGTTAGAGGTTAGAGGTGAGAGGTAAGCGGGCTGCCGTCCGGACAAGCGACGGTGGCCCGCGGTCGTTTCCGAGGCCGTGCTGCGTTCAGCGGAGTCCGAACACCACGCCGAGTCCCCACACGGTCAGGTCCGCTTCGCTCTCGATCGGGGTGACGGTCGTCCCGGCGCCGGTCCCCTGGATGCTGTTCTCGTTGAGGTACTGCACCCGCGCGTTGTCGCGATGTCGCACCCCGAAGTCCAGGGCGATGGGATGCTTCCCGCGCGAGAGCTGGATCGCCACGCCCGCCCCGACAGACCAGTTGAATGTCCAGTCGCTGAAGTTGGTGCTGGACGCGAAGGCGCCGCCGCTCGACGTCCCCCGGGCGGAGGTCTGGGTATAGAAGTAGGCGGCCCCCACCGAGCCCGACACGTACGGGCGGACCGTCCCGCGGGTCAGGTCCACCCGGACGACCGGCGCACCGAGCGTCACGATGTTGTTGGTGGTGGTGACGTCGGCGTAGAGGCCGGGGATGGTCGGGCTGAGCGGGACGGTCCGGGTCCGGTCGCCGTAGTTCACGATCCCGAGCTCGAGCCCGATGGTGACCCGGCCGCCACGGTCGAGGACCCATCCGCCCCAGCCAGTAAGCCCGAATCCGTCGTGGACAAAGCGGCCGAAATCCCCGGTCGGCGCCGCATATTCGAGCCAGCCACCCACCTGGCCCCGGATCCGTTCAGGCGGCGGCTGCTGGTCTGTGACGTCGCGCAACTGGGCGCGGACCCCGGTCGGGCAGAGGAGCAGCGCGAGGACGCCGAGCGTGTACCGCATGCGGCCCACCTTGGGAGCGAGCAGGCGGAAGGCCTGCACCCCGGCTCATTACAAGTTCTGCGCCTTGGTCGGTGCGGCGCTGCTGCAACAGGCGGGGCCGCGTTGAAAATGCTTCGGGCATCGGCTAAGTTTATTGTTTGCCTGTGGTTAGCTGCGGAGGGGCTGATGCCGACCTATGAGTACAGCTGCCCGGCAGGGCACGCATTCGAACTGTTCCAGAAGATGTCCGACAAGCCGCGGGCCAGGTGCCCGGTCTGCGGGCGCGCCGCCGTGCGCCGTATCTCGGGGGGCGCCGGGCTCGTGTTCAAGGGGAGCGGCTTCTACATCACCGACTACGGCAAGGATGGGAAGGGGCCGCGGACGGATCCGGTCGACTCCACGCCGGCGCCCAAGTCGGACGCGAAGACAGACGCCAAGGCCGACGTGAAGCCGAAGGCGAAGGCCAAGCCGTCGAAGGCCGGCGAGTGAGCGAGCAGCTGCGGAGCGAGCTGGCCCGGATCGCCGCGAAACTCGGCGGCGACGGCGTCCCGTTCGTCCTGGAGCGTCCGCGGGAGGACGCGCACGGCGACTGGGCCACGAACCTGGCGCTCCTCCTCGCCAAGGCGCAGAAGGCCCGGCCGCGCGAGGTGGCCGAGCGCGTCGTGGCCGAGCTCGCGCTCCCGGCCGGGGTGGTGGCGCGCACCGAGATCGCCGGGCCCGGCTTCATCAACTTCTGGCTCGGCAAGGACCAGCTGGCCAACGACCTCGCCACGATCATCGGGGCGGGGGAGCGCTACGGCCGAAGTGCCGCTGGTGCCGGGCGCCGGGTCAACATCGAGTTCGTCTCCGCCAACCCGACCGGTCCGCTGCACGTGGGCCACGGGCGTGGTGCCGCGCTGGGCGACGGGATCGCGGCACTGCTCGAGTGGACCGGGCACGCCGTCACCCGCGAGTTCTACATCAACGACGCCGGCGTGCAGATCGACAAGCTGGCGCTCTCGCTCTGGGCCCGGGTGCAGCAGGCGGCGGGACGGACCGCGGAGATCCCCGAGGGGGGCTACCACGGCGCCTACCTCGTCGAGTCGGCCGCTCAGGTGCTGGCGTCGGAGGGACCGACTTTCGCGGACCTTCCGGCCGCGGAGGGCGTGGCGCGCTGCCGGGCGCTGGCGCTCCAGCTGATGCGGAAGGAGCAGGACGAGGACTTGCGGACCTTCGGGGTGCACTTCAAGGTGCTCACGTCGGAGCAGGCGCTCTATGACGGCGCCAAGGTCGAGGCCGCGCTCGCGCTGCTCCACGCGCGGGGCCTGACGTTCGAGCAGGACGGCGCCCTCTGGCTCCGCACCACCGACTTCGGCGACGACAAGGACCGCGTGCTCCGGAAGTCGGACGGCTCGCTGACCTACCTGGTGCCGGACATCGCCTACCACATCGACAAGCACGAGCGGGGCTTCGACCTGGCCATCGACGTCTGGGGCGCCGACCATCACGGGTATATCCCGCGGATGCGGGCGGTGCTCAAGGCCCTCGGCTATCCCGACGGCTTCTTCGACGTGGCGCTGGTGCAGCTGGTCAAGGTGGTGCGGGGCGGGGAAGAGGTGAAGATGTCGAAGCGGTCGGGGGAGTTCGTCACCCTGCGCGATCTCTTTGAGGAGGTCGGCGTGGACGCCGCGCGCTACTTCTTCCTGATGCGCCGGGGGGACAGCCACCTCATCTTCGACATCGACCTCGCCAAGAGCCAGACCGACGAGAACCCGGTCTTCTATGTGCAGATGGCGCACGCCCGGATGAGCGGCATCTTCCGGGTGGCGGGTCGCGAGCCGTCCACGATCGACCCGGCGTCCGTCGACGTGGCCGCGCTGGCGGCGCCGCAGGACCAGGACCTGCTCAAGACGCTCACGGTCTTTCCCGACGTGGTGGCCGCCGCCGCGCGCGCGCGCGAGCCGCACCGGATCACGGCGTACCTCGAGGACCTCGCGCGGCTGGCCCACAACTGGTACCATCACTGCCGCGTCCTGGGCGAGCCGCCCGCCGTCGAGGGCGCGCGCCTGGCGCTCGCCCGCGCGGCCCGCACGGTGCTCGCCAACGGGCTCACCCTGCTCGGACTCACCGCTCCCGACCGGATGTGAACGTGACCCTGCTCGTCGTCGGCTCCGTCGCGCTGGACTCGATCTACACGCCCTTCGGCGAGACCGCCGATGCCCTGGGCGGGTCGGCGGTGTTCTTCTCGGTGGCGGCCTCGCTCCTCACGACGGTCAAGGTGGTGGGCGTCATCGGCTCCGACTATCCGGTGGCCGAGCTCGACCGCCTGGCGCAGCGGGGCATCGACTGGAGCGGGGTGGAGCGGGCGGAGGGCGAGAGCTTCCGGTGGAAGGGGAAGTACTCCTACGACCTCCAGAGTCGGGAGACCCTCGAGACCCGGCTCGGCGTGTTCGCCCATTTCCAGCCCAAGCTGCCGCCGGCGTTCCGGCGCGCGGAGTACCTCTTCCTCGGCAACATCGACCCCGAGCTCCAACTCGGCGTGCTCTCCCAGATCGAGCGCCCCAAGCTCGTGGCCTGCGACACGATGAACTACTGGATCCAGAGCAAGAAGGACGTGCTCCTCCAGCTGCTGAAGCAGGTGGACATCCTGATGGTCAACGACAGCGAGGCGCGCGAGCTCTCGGGCGACTGGAATATCCACCGCGCCGGCCGCTGGATCCTGGCCCACGGGCCCAAGCGCGTGGTCATCAAGCAGGGCGAGTACGGTGCGCTGCTGATGGAGCCGGGCGGCACCTTTGCCATCCCTGGCTATCCGCTCGAGGAGGTGTTCGACCCGACCGGCGCCGGCGACGCGTTCGCCGGCGGCTTCATGGGCTACCTGGCCCGGAGCGGCGACGGCACCGACGCGGCACTCCGCCGCGCGATGGTGTACGGATCGGTGATGGGGTCGTTCGCGGTCCAGCAGTTCGGCACCCGCGGCTTCGACGATGTGGACGACGGCGACGTCGAGACCCGGGTGGACGGCTTCCGCCAGCTCACCGCGGTGCAGTTCCCGGGGCGGCCGGCGTGACCGGTCGCCAATACGCCGCGGCCGGGGTCGACCTCGACACCGCCGAGGACGCGAAGGCGCGGATCGGCCGCCTGGTGGCCGGCACCCGGACGTCGCTCTCGCTCGGCGAGGTGGGCGCCTTCGGCGGGATGGTGCGGGTGCCAGCGGGGTACCGCTCACCGGTGCTGGTGATGAGCACGGACGGCGTGGGGACCAAGGTCCTCGTGGCGCTCGAGGCCGGCCGGCTCGACACCGTGGGCGAGGACCTCGTCAACCACTCCGTCAACGACATCCTGGTGCACGGCGCCCGGCCGATCGCCTTCCAGGACTACGTGGCCGGCTCGGCCCTCACCGCCGAGCGCATCGCGTCGGTGGTCGAGGGTGTCGCGCGCGGCTGCCGGAACCACCAGATGGCGCTCACCGGCGGCGAGACCGCGATGATGCCCGGGCTCTACCAGCCCGGCCACTTCGACCTGGCCGGCACCATCCTCGGCGTGGTCGAGGAGGACGAGGCCATCCACGGGCACCGCATCGTGCCCGGCGACGCGCTCCTGGCCTATGCGTCGTCAGGACTACACACCAACGGCTACACCCTGGCGCGCCGGATCCTGTTCGAGGTGATGAAGCTCCAACTCTCGGCCCCGCTGGCAGATACCGGCCGGCCGGTCGTGGATCACCTCCTGGCGGTGCACCGGAGTTACGTCGCCGCGGTGATGCCGGTCATCTCCCGCGTCCACGGCATCGCACATATCACCGGTGGCGGCATCCCCGGCAATCTGGTCCGCGTCTTGCCTCCCGGATGCGAGGCCGTGGTCGATGCCCGCAGCTGGACGCTCCCGCCGCTCTTCCAGGTCCTGCAGCGGGCGGGGAAGGTCTCCACCGAGGAGATGCGCGACGTGTTCAACCTCGGTGTCGGGCTCATCACGGTGCTGGATCCGGGCGACGTCTCCGCGGCCCAGGCCGCGGCGCGTGCCGCCGGGATCGACACGTGGATCCTCGGCGAGGTCCGCCGGGGCGACCGCACCGTGCGGTTCTCCGCGTGACCCCTGACCGGAGGTAGACCGATGCGCAGGCAACTCGTGGTCGCGGGACTGGCGCTCCTGTTCGCGGCGCCGGCGCTCCGGGCGCAGAATGCAGAATGCGCCCCGTACAGCGCCAGCACCACGGCGACCAACCTCTGCAACGCCGGCGTCGATGCCACCCGCTATTTCCACCCGCTCCTGGGCCTCGTCACGAGCGGCGGCGATCCCGTCCTCGGCACCGCCAAGACGCTGGGCGGCTTTCCACACTTCTCGATCGGGCTCCGCGCCAACGCCACGAGCCTGACCCTCCCCGACCTGAGGTATACCGGGTCCAGCGATACGGTGGCCAAGGCGGACAAGATCCCCCTGCCGGCGCCGGTCGTGGAAGGCGCGCTCGGTGTCTACAAGGGACTGCCCGCCGGACTCCTGTCGGTGGACCTGCTGGCCAGCGCCACGCTGCTGCCGGTGGGCGCGGTCAAGGACCTGCACGTCGACCCGAGCGCCACCAAGATCGGCAACGTCGTGCTCGGGATGGGGTATGGCGTGCGGGTCGGCATCCTCAACGGAAGCTTCCCGATCCCGTCGGTGTCGGCGTCGGTGATGCGCCGGAGCATCCCCCGGATCCAGTACGGCGACCCCGCCAACGACGCGAGCCAGAACTTCGGATACTCGCTCGACCTCCATGCCACCAGCTGGCGCATCGCCGCGAGCACCAAGCTCGTTTTCCTCGACCTGACCGCCGGCGCCGGCTACACCACCTACACCGGCAACGCGCAGATCCTCTTCCGCGACCCGGTCATCACCACCCACATCGACTCGGTCAACGTGAAGCTCGACCAGGGCCGCGGGATGGTGTTCGCCGATGCGGGCGTCGACCTCTTGGTGATGAAGCTGGTCGGCGAGGTCGGGTGGGAGAGCGCCGGCAACCTGACCCCGTCCACCACCTTCCAGGACGTCGACCCGAAGGCGGGGCACCTGTTCGGCGGGCTCGGGCTGCGCATCTCGTTCTAGCGTGACCGAAGCCGAAGCGATGGACCGCGCCCTCAGTCTCGCCTGGCGAGGCTGGGGGCGCGTGCATCCGAACCCCCTGGTCGGCGCCATCGTCCTGCGGGACGGCGTGGTGGTGGGCCAGGGGTGGCATGGCGAATTCGGGGGACCCCACGCCGAGGTGGCGGCGCTGGCTGAGGCCGGCGCGGCAGCGGCGGGTGCCACCCTCGTGGTGACGCTGGAGCCCTGCGTGCATCACGGCAAGCAGCCGCCCTGCACCGACGCGATCCAGCGCGCCGGCATCCGACGGGTGGTGGCCGCGTTGGCCGACCCCAACCAGGTGGCGGCCGGCGGTGCCGCCGTGCTCCGTTCCCGGCACGTCGAGGTCGAGGTCGGCCTGCGGGGCCCGGAGGCGTGTCGCCAGAACGCGGCGTTCCGCTGGCGGTGTTCGCCCTCTCCGCGCCCCTGGGTGGCGCTCAAGCTCGCCACCTCCCTCGACGGCGCCATCGCCGACGCGTCGGGACATTCCCGGTGGGTCTCGGGGCTGGAGGCGCGGGAGTACGTGCACTGGCTCCGCGCCGGGTTCGATGCGCTCGCCGTCGGCGGCGCCACCGCCCGGGCCGATGACCCGGCGCTCACGGTGCGGGGCTCGATCATCCCCCGCGTCGCGCCGCGAAGGGTGGTGCTCGATCGCGGGAGCGGACTGCCGGCGGAACTCGCGCTCGTCCGGACGGCGCGCGACCAGCGGACCATCCTCGTCACCTCTCCCGCGGCCGCCGCCGCTCCCGGCGCCCGTGCGCTCGAACGCCTCGGCGTGTCCGTGGTCGGGAGCGGGTCGCTGGACGAGGGGCTCCGGCGGCTCCGGGAACAGGAGGATGTTCACTCGGTATTGGTGGAGGGTGGGGGCCGGCTCGCCGGCGCCCTCCTGGAGGCGGGGCTGGTCGATCGCCTGTACTGGATCCAGGCCCCGGTCTGGCTCGGGCAGGGCGCCGTCCCGGCGTTCGCCGGCCTTCCGGCCCGCTCGTTGGATGGCGCGCCGCGGTGGTCGGTGAGCGAGCGGCGGGCCCTCGGCGAGGATACCTTACTGGTAGTGGATCGGGAGCCGTGTTCACCGGACTTGTGACCGCCATCGGGCGGATCACAAAGGCGGAGCGGGGAGCCGAGGGGCTCACGCTCCGGATCGGGGCTCCGTACCGGGGGGTCCGCCGGGGCGAGAGCATCGCCGTCGACGGGGCGTGCCTCACGGTCGAGCGGCTGGGGCGCGGGTGGTTCGAGGTGCACGTCATCGCGACCAGCCTCGAGCGGACGGCCTTCGGCGGCTGGGAGCGTGGGCGCCGGGTCAACCTCGAACGGGCGGTGCGGGCCGGCGAT
Organism: Gemmatimonadales bacterium; assembly: GCA_035934835.1. Taxonomy (GTDB): domain Bacteria; phylum Gemmatimonadota; class Gemmatimonadetes; order Gemmatimonadales; family GWC2-71-9; genus CAMLHU01. Next base: position 11,120 of record DASYXP010000286.1, read on the forward strand.
CGTCTGGGCGGACACATCGTCCAGGGGCACGTCGACGGGGTGGGGCGGGTGCTCGCCGTGTCCGAGCGCGATGACGCGCGGCTCATTGACATCGCGGTGCCGGCGGAGGTCGCGGCGGTGTCGATCCCCCTCGGGTCGATCACGGTGGATGGCGTGAGCCTGACGGTGAACGCGGTGCCGCGGCCGGGGACGGTCCAGGTGTCGCTCATCCCGGAGACGCTCCGGAAGACCACCCTGGGCGAGCGGGTGGCGGGGGATCCCGTCCACCTCGAGGGTGACCTCATCGGGAAGCACGTGGCGGCGGCGTTGCGGGGTCGTGGGTCGTGAGTCGTGGGTCGTGGGGAAGGCATCCGAGGTCCAGGGTCCCGAGTCCGAGGTCGTGAGCACCGACAGCATGGCATACGGCACCATCGAGCAGGCGATCGCCGATCTTCGGAACGGCAAGATCATCATCGTGGCGGACGACAACGACCGCGAGAACGAGGGTGACCTCGTCTGCGCGGCCGAACTTGTCACCCCCGAGACGGTCAACTTCATGGCCACCCACGGGCGCGGGCTCATCTGCCTCGCGCTCACGGCGGAGCGTTGCGACCTGCTGGGGCTCCCGCAGATGACGGTCAAGAACACCGAGGAGCTGGCCACGGCGTTCACGGTGAGCGTCGATGCCGAGCGCCGCTTCGGTGTCACCACCGGGATCTCGGCCGCCGACCGTGCGGCCACCATCCACGTCGCCATCAACCCGGCCACCACGCCGGAGGACCTCCGGCGCCCGGGGCACGTCTTCCCGCTGCGCGCGCGCGCCGGCGGCGTGCTCCAGCGGGTGGGGCACACCGAGGCGAGCGTGGACCTGGCCCGCCTGGCCGGGCTCCATCCGGCGGGCGTCATCTGCGAGATCCTGAACGCCGACGGCACGATGGCCCGCCGGGGCGAGCTGGCACGCTTCGCCGCCGAGCACCAGCTCACGTTCATCACCATCGCCGACCTAGTGGCGTACCGGCTCAGCACCGAGCGCCTGGTGCACCGTGAGGCCGAGGCGCGGCTCCCCACCGAGTTCGGCGAGTTCCGGATCATCGGCTACCGCAACGACGTCGACGACCACGAGCACGTGGCCCTGGTCCACGGCGAGGTGGCCGGGGCGGCGGACGTTCTGGTGCGGATGCACTCCAAGTGCCTCACCGGCGACGTGTTCCATTCCGCGCGCTGCGACTGCGGGCCCCAGCTCCATGCGGCGATGGAGCACATCGTGCGCGCCGGGCGCGGCGTCATCGTGTACCTGGACCAGGAGGGGCGGGGCATCGGGCTCCTCAACAAGCTCAAGGCCTACGCCCTCCAGGACCAGGGTGCGGACACGGTGCAGGCCAACCAGCGCCTGGGCTTCCCGCCGGACCTCCGCAACTACGGCATCGGCGCCCAGATCCTGCGCGACCTCGGGCTCTCCTCCATCCGCATCATGACCAACAATCCCCGCAAGCTCGTCGGGCTCGAGGGCTACGGGCTCGAGATCACCGAGCGCGTGCCGCTCCAGTCCGACCCGACAACCGAGAACAGCGCCTACCTCGCCGTCAAGCGCGACAAGCTCGGCCACCTCCTCCCGCAGTGATCCCGTGACCGAGATCGAAGGACGGCTCCGCGCGACGGGCCGCATCGTGCTGGTCGTCAGCCGCTACAACGAGGTGGTGACCGCCAAGCTCCTCGAGGGCGCGCGCGCGTGCTGCGCGGCCGCGGGCCTGGCCCCGGCGGACGTCGACGTCGTCTGGGTGCCGGGCGCGTTCGAGCTCGGCGTCGCCGCGATGGTGGCGGCGCGCTCGGGGCGCTACGGCTGCGTCGTGGCGCTCGGCGCCGTGATCCGCGGCGAGACGCCCCATTTCGACTTCGTGGCCGGCGAGGCCAGCCGCTCGCTCGCGGCGGCGGCGCTCGAGACCGGGCGCCCGGTGGGCTTCGGGCTCCTCACCACCGACGACCTCGACCAGGCGCTCGCGCGCGCCGGCGGCGCTGCGGGGAACAAGGGCTACGAGGCGACGGAGGCGGCCATCCGCGCCGCTGATGCGCTCCGGCAGCTGGGGCACGGCTCGTGAGGCGGCCGGAGAGCAAGCACCGCGCCCGCGCCCTGCAGCTGCTCTACGCCTGGGAGGTGGGCGGGGGCGGAGGTGCGGCCGACGTGGGATCCGGGATGGTCCGGCTCGCGGAGCACCCGGCGGAGATGGCCGCCCAGCTCGCCGCGGCCGAGGCGATGGCCGGCGCCGTGATGGCCGACCTCGCCGCACTCGACCGGGAGGCGTCGGCGGCGGCGGAGAACTGGCGCTGGGAGCGGATCGGCGTGATCGAGCGCAACATCCTCCGGCTCGGCGTCCTGGAGCTCCGCGATCCCGCCGTGCCGCCCAAGGTGGCCATCGACGAGGCGCTCCACCTGGCCCACCTCTTCGGCGGTGCGAAGTCGGCCGCGTTCGTCAACGGCGTCCTCGACCGCGTGGCGCGCACCCTCGGCCGCCTGTGAACATCCTGCTCGTCAACTGGAACGACCCCGAGAACCCGCACGCCGGCGGGGCCGAGGTCCACCTCTTCGAGATCTTCTCCCGGCTGGTCCGCCGGGGCCACCGGGTGCGCCTGGTCTGCTCAGGCTGGCCCGGTGCCGCGCCGCGCGCGACGATCGACGGGATCGACGTGCTGCGGACCGGCGGCCGGCACACCTTCGCCCTGCGCGGCCGGGGCGCGGTGCGGCGGGCGCTCGCCGCCGAGCCGGTGGACGTGCTGGTCGAGGACATCAACAAGGTGCCGCTCTATACCGCCGGCCTGACGAGCGCCGCGCACTGCGCGCTGGTGCCGCACCTCTTCGGCGCCACCGCGTTCCACGAGGCCGACCCGGCGTCCGCCGCCATCGTGTGGCTCTCCGAGCGCCCGATCCCCCTGGCGTATCGCCGCTCCGGCTGGCACGCCATCAGTGAGAGCACCCGCGATGACCTCGTGGCCCGCGGAGTCCCCCGGGAGCGGATCGAGGTCATCCATCCCGGCGTCGATGCCGGCCGATTCCGGCCCGATCCGGCGGTGGGTCGCACCCCGGCCCCCGCGTTCCTCTTCCTGGGCCGGCTCAAGCGATATAAGGGAGTGGAGACGGCCATCCGGGCGCTCGCCCTGGCGCGGGCGCGCCGTTCCGACCTCCGCCTGGACGTGGTAGGTTCAGGGGACGACCGCGCCCGGCTCGAGTCGCTGGCGGCGGCCCTCGGCCTCAAGGACGCCGTCCGGTTCCACGGGCGGGTCGCCGAGGCGGAGAAGCTCCGGTTCCTGCGGAGTGCGTGGGCCAACGTGTTCCCCTCGCCCAAGGAAGGGTGGGGGATCACCAACGTGGAAGCGGCCGCCTGCGGCACCCCGTCCCTGGCGTCCGACGCACCCGGACTGCGCGATTCGGTCCGGCACGGGGAGACCGGGTTCCTGGTCCCGCACGGCGACGCCCCCGCGCTCGCGGAGCGGTACCTGGCCCTCGCCGACGATCCCGCGCTGGTCGAGCGCCTGGGTCGGCAGGCACGGGCCTTCGCGGAGACGCTCACGTGGGAGAGCGCCGCCCAGCGGACCGAGACCCACCTCAGTTCCCTCATCGCCGCGGCCCGCCGCGGCTGACCTCCGGGAGGGGCCATGCACACCACGATC
>DASYXP010000322.1:0-2952 GCA_035934835.1 Gemmatimonadales bacterium
CCCGCCGCGCTCTCGGGTGGGGAGCAGCAGCGGGTCGCGGTGGCGCGGGCGCTGGTGGCGCGCCCGGCGGTGATCCTGGCCGACGAGCCGTCGGGGAACCTCGATGCCCACAATGGCGAGCTCCTGCACGACCTCTTCGCCGGCCTCACGCGCCGCGCCGGCACCGCCGTCGTCGTGGTGACCCACAATCCGCTGCTCGCGGCGCGCGCCGACCGGGTGCTGGCCCTCCACGAGGGGCGGCTCGCCCCGGCGGCGGGGGTCTGATGCGGTGCGAGCAGTGCGGGGAACGGGAGGCGGTGGTCCACCTGACCCAGATCGCGGACGACCAGGTCACCGTAGTGCACCTCTGCGAGAAGTGCGCCGCCGACCGGGGCGTCGACCCCGGGGCGGCCCAGGGCCAGACGCCGCTGGGCGGCTTCCTCGCCACGCTGTCCGGTCTGGGCGAGCTGCCGGTGCCGGCGGGGGCCGCGGAGCGCTGTCCCGGGTGCGGCGCCAGCTTCGACGACTTCCGCCGCACCGGACGGCTCGGGTGCGCGGTGTGCTACACCACGTTCGCGGCGCCGTTGCGCGACCTGATGCGCCGGTTGCACGGCGCCACCGCACACTCCGGTGAACGTTACCGGGACGCGGGCCCGGGCGACGACTCGGCGAATATGGCGTCGTTGCAGGTACAACTACGTGCCGCCATCGATGCCGAGGATTTCGAACTCGCCGCCCGCCTCCGTGACCAGCTCCGGGGGCCGCGTGCTTGACCTCTCGCTCATTCCCGATGGCGGACCGGGCTGGCTCGAGGCGAGCGGTCCGGAGAGCCAGCTTGTGCTGTCGACCCGGATCCGGCTGGCGCGGAACCTGGCGCGGCTTCCCTTCGGCACCAGGAATTCCCCGGACGAGCGCGAGCGGCTGCTCGACGACGTCGTGGCGGCCGCGCGCGGGACGACGGGCCTGGCCGGCGCCACCACCTGGCGACTCGACCGGCTCGACCTCCTTGACCGGAACCTGCTCCACGAGCGCCATCTCGTGAGCCGCGAACTCGCCGGCTTGGAGCCGTCCCGGAGCGTGGTGACGGGGGCCGCGTGCCTCTGGCAGGGCGGGGTCGGGGTGATGGTGAACGAGGAGGACCACCTCCGCCTGCAGGGCTTTTGTTCGGGGCTCGACCTCGACGCGGTCTACCGGGCCACCGACCAGCTGGACGATGAACTGGGACAACGACTTCCCTTCGCCTTCCATCCCGAATTCGGTTATCTTACGACCTGTCCCACCAACGTGGGGACCGGCCTCCGGGCATCGGTGTTGATCCACCTTCCGGCGCTCGTCCTCACCAAGGAGATCGCGAAGGTCCTGCAGGGGCTCGCGCAGGTCGGCCTGACGTTCCGCGGATTGTACGGCGAGGGCAGTGAGGTCGTCGGCAACTTCTTCCAGCTGTCGAACCAGACCACCCTCGGCAAGTCGGAGCGCGACCTGCTCGACCATCTCGGGATGATGGTGCGGCAGGTCATCGCGTATGAGGAGCAGGCGCGCCAGGTGCTGATGCGGGAGGCGCCGGCGGTGGTGGAGGACAAGGTCTGGCGGGCCTACGGGCTGCTGCGCTACGCGCGGACGCTCTCGTTCGACGAGACGATGAACCTGCTGAGCGGGGTCCGGCTCGGGGTGGGGCTCGGGCTGATCGAGGGGCTGGGGCTCTACGCGCTGAACAAGCTGCTCATCTATTCGCAGCCGGCGCACCTGGCGGTGGCGGAGGGCGTGGCCCTGGACGACCCGGGGCTCCCGGTGCGGCGGGCGCGGTTCGTGCGGCGGGTGCTGGACGGGGAAGCGGATCGCCATCGCGGCGGTCCGACGACGCGGTCGGAAGGCAACGGGTGACTCCATGAACGGATACAACTTCACCGATCGGGTGCGGAAGGTCCTGCAGATGGCCCGCGAAGAGGCGGCCCGCCTGCACCACGAGTACGTGGGGACCGAGCACATCCTCCTCGGGCTCATCCGCGAGGGTGAGGGCGTGGCCGCCGCGGTGCTGCAGAACCTGAACGTGGACCTCGACGAGATCCAGCAGAAGATCGAGGAGACGGTCAAGAAGGGGAAGGCGGCGGCCGCGACCGGTCCCGACCTCCCCTACACCTCACGCGCCAAGAAGGTGCTTGAGCTGGCGATGACCGAGGCCCGCGAGCTCAACCACTCCTACGTCGGCACCGAGCACCTGCTGCTCGGGCTGCTGCGGGAGGAGAAGGGCATCGCCGCGCAGGTGCTGACCGACGCCGGCGTCAACCTCGAGCAGAGCCGGGCCGAGACGCTCCGGCTCCTCGGGAGCGACATGCCGCAGCCCCCCGCGGCGGCGGGGCCCACGCCCCCGGCGGCGGCCCCCAAGGCCGAGAAGAAGTCCAAGACCCCCGCGCTCGACCACTTCTGCCGCGACCTGACGCAACTGGCGGCCGAGGGCCAGCTCGACCCGACCATCGGGCGGGCCAAGGAGATCGAGCGGGTGATGGAGATCCTCGCCCGGCGGAAGAAGAACAACCCGGTGCTGATCGGCGAACCCGGCGTCGGCAAGACGGCGATCGTCGAGGGGCTGGCGCTGATGATCGCCAATGCGCTCTGCCCCGACGTCCTCCGGGACCACCGGGTGCTCTCGCTCGACATGGCGGCGGTGATCGCGGGCACCAAGTACCGGGGCCAGTTCGAGGAACGGCTCAAGGCGGTGATGAACGAGATCGCCCAGAACAAGCAGATCATCCTCTTCATCGACGAGCTGCACACGCTGGTGGGCGCCGGCGCGGCCGAGGGCGCCATCGACGCGTCCAACATGCTCAAGCCCGCGCTCGCGCGGGGCGAGCTCCAGTGCGTCGGGGCGTCGACCCTCAACGAGTACCGCAAGTACATCGAGAAGGACGGGGCGCTCGAGCGGCGCTTCCAGACCGTGATGGTCGAGCCGCCCTCGATCGAGGAGACGGTCGAGAT
>DASYXP010000326.1:0-11052 GCA_035934835.1 Gemmatimonadales bacterium
TATAAGGAAAGGGAGTGCCCAATATACCGCGATCCGCCGGGAACGGGCGAGAGGCAGCTCGGGTGCGCAATGCTTAAGTTAGTCCATCCACGACCATGCCCCGGAGGACGGGTGTACGAACACCGGACCAAGCCGATGCTCACGCAGGGCCAGTTCATCCGCCGTATGCTGGGGCACCTGGCATTCTCCGCCGGCCTCGTGGCGGTCTCGCTCTTCGTCGGAATGTGGGGGTACCATCATTACGAGGGGTTGAGCTGGCTCGACGGCTTCGTCAACGCGTCGATGCTGCTGGGCGGGATGGGGCCGGTCAACGAGATCCACACCGACGCCGGGAAGCTCTTTGCCGGGTGCTACGCCCTCTACGCCGGCCTGGTGTTCCTCATCGTGGCGGGCGTGCTGCTGGCACCGGTCATCCACCGCATCGCGCACAAGATCCACCTGGTCGAGGAAGAGGGAGACGATTGACCTCGCCGAGCGTCAAGACGCGGATCTTCGCGGCCGTCGCTGTCACCATCCTCGTGGCCGACCGGATCACCAAGCACCTCGCCGAGATGAGCCTGACGCCGCACCTGCCGCGGCGGGTGGCGGGTGACGTCGTCCGGCTGACGCTCACCTGGAACCAGAGTTCGGCGATGGGGCTCTTTTCGTTCGGCGCGTGGTCGCGCTGGATCTTCGCCGCCATCGCGGTGGCGATGCTCGGCGTGCTGGTGGCGCTCCTGCGGGAGGCGCCCGCCGCCGCCCGCTGGCGCGCCGCTGCGCTCGGCGCCGTGGCGGGCGGGGCCGTGGGCAACCTGGTCGACCGGATCCTCTCGGGCCGCGGCGTCACCGACTTCATCGACGTGGGGACGGCGGGGTGGCGGTTCTGGACGTTCAACGTGGCCGACGCCGGGGTGACCTGCGGCGCGCTCCTGCTGGCGATCCTGCTGACGGTGGAGGAGCGGGAGCAGAAGCGGGCGGCGACTCCCCCGCACCGTCCGGCGGAGCGGAGGATCTGACAAGAACCTTCCCGAGCGAAGCGACGGACCTAACGGGAACCTTCCCGAGCGGAGCGAGGGACCTACCTCGCCAGCTCACGACGCCAGTTGAGCATGTCCCTCGGTCGCTCCGCTCCCTCGGGAAGGTACCCAGTCAATAGTCAGATGCCCTTCCCGACCCCAGCACGTGCCCTGAGCTTGTCGAAGGGAGGGACCTACCCCGTCGGATCGGTAGCCCGCAACCAATCAGAAGCCAAATCAAGCCATCCCAAATTGGCGGCCTCGATGAGCGCCACCTTCTTGGATCGAGACCAACCCTTGATCTGTCGCTCGCGGGTGAGCGCATCGCGATGGGTCGGAGCCTCCTCCAAGTGGACGAGCTTGTCAGTGCGATACCGGCGACAGAACACTGCACCTTCGCCGCGCTGATGCTGGCGCAGACGCGCTGCGAGATCCGAGGTACTGCCTACGTACAGCCGTCGGGTGTGGCTCGCGAGGATGTAGACCCAGTATCGGCGGGATCGCATACCCAAGCATTCGACCAGCCAATCAACAGTTCGTCAACGGACTCCAAGCGCCAGGCTCATACCCTTCCCGAGCGCAGCGACCGGCGTGTTCCGCAGGCTCCCAGAGCCAGCGGGGCAGGTCCCTCGCTACGCTCGGGAAGGGCATGGGGCGCCACGGGCCCCGGACGATCCCGGTATCTTACGCCGTCCCCATCCTAGCGACCGACCCCATGACCCACCCTCTCGAGTCCCTTGCCGCCCTCCGCCACGAATTCGGTGAGCACGGTGGCGTCAACATGTCCATCGAAGCCTCCACCACCTTCACGGTGATGGAGGCCGGCACGATGCCGGAGATCTTCCACGGGCTCCGCGGCCCCGATCAGGGCGGTTGCTACCTCTACGGCCGCCACTTCAACCCGACGGTGTACGTCCTGGGCCGGCAGCTGGCGGCCATCGAGGGCACCGAGGCCGCGTACTGCACCGCGAGCGGGATGAGCGCCATCAGCGCCGCCCTGATGCAATGCTGCGCCCCGGGCGACCACGTGGTCGCAGGCAACACGCTCTACGGCGGCACCTTTGCCCTGCTGCAGCAGTTCTTCCCGGCCCGCACCGGCGTCTCCACCACGTTCGTCGACATCCGAGACCTGGCGGCGGTGGAGCGCGCCTTCACGAAGAAGACCCGCGTCCTCTACGTCGAAACGCTCAGCAACCCGACCCTCGTCGTGGCCGACATCCCGAAGCTCGCGGACATTGCCCACCGGCACGGCGCGCGGCTCATCGTGGACAACACCTTCACGCCGCTCGTGGTGGCGCCCGCGCGCCACGGTGCCGACGTGGTGGTCCACTCGATGACGAAGTTCCTGAGCGGCGCCTCGGACATCATCGCCGGGTGCGTCTGCGCGTCGAAGGACTTCATCATGTCGCTGATGGACGTGAACGGCGGCGCGCTGATGCTCCTCGGCCCCACGATGGACCCGCGCGTGGCCTTCGACCTGTCGCTCCGGATCCCGCACCTCGGCATCCGGATGCAGGAGCACGGCCGCCGCGCCCAGGCCTTCGCTGAGCGGCTCCACCAGCGCGGGCTCAACGTGACCTACCCCGGCCTCCCGTCCCATCCGCAGCACGCGCTCTTCCAGTCGCTCGCGAACGCCGAGTTCGGTGCCGGCGGCGTCTTCGGGCTCGACCTCGGCACCGCTGAGCGCGCCTTCCAGCTGATGGAACGCCTGCAGAACGAGGAGGGATTCGGCTGGATCGCCGTGAGCCTCGGCTACTTCGACACCCTGCTCTCCTGCTCCGCCAGCTCCACCTCAAGCGAGATGCCCGAGGCCGACCAGAAGAGCGCGGGGCTCTCCCCCGGCCTGGTGCGCGTGTCGCTGGGATACACGGGGACGCTGGAACAGCGGTGGGACCAGATGGAACGGGCGCTCGCCGCCGTCAAGCTGTAGGTGGGACCACGGAGTTCACGGAGGGTACCCTTCGCTGCGCTCAGGGCAGGCTCCGAGGCACGAAGAGCTGCAGTTGATGTGGTCTCGCGATCGGGCCTCCGTGCGGACAACCCAGACCCCTCCCGAGCGGAGCGGAGTGACCGAGGGACCTGCCCAGCCGGGTTCGGGAGCCTGCCAGGTAGGTCCCTCGCTGCGCTCGGGAAGGGTCCGGTCGACGCACACGGAGCTCCGCCCCCAAGACCACGACTACAGCAGTTCTCCGTGCCTCTCCGTGACCTCCGTGCCCGAGCCTGCCCTGAGCGAAGCGAAGGGTGGTCCCACTGGCGCGCGCTATCTCGGCAGGATGACCAACCCGAGCGGCACCTTCCGCAGTCCGTGCCACCCGTGCAGTTCCCCCGGCAGGCGGACCTTGGGCAGCGCCGGCTTCCGGGGGAGCTGCGCGCGGGCAACGGCGGGAAGTGCTGCGGCCATCAGCACCACGAGGGCCACGCGAGCGACCGACCGGGACATCGTGAGCTCCGGAAATCGGGTGAAGGGCAGATAGGCCATCGCGCCGGGCCGCAGGTGGCGAGAGCACCGCGCCGCAGTACCTTCATCTTCATGCCTCGCGCCAGCCACCGAGATCCCCTGCAGGTCATACCCGGCATCGGGCCGTCCCTCGCGGCCGACCTCCGCCGCCTCGGCGTCCGCCGCATCTCCGACCTCCGGCGCCGGGACCCTGAGCGGATGTACCGGCGCCTCGAGCGCCTGACCGGCTCGCGACAGGACCGGTGCGTGCTCTACACCTTCCGTTGTGCGGTGTACTACGCCCGCACGCCGAAGCCCGCCGCCCGCTGGCTCCGGTGGTGGAACTGGACCGACGCGCGGATGCCGCGCGGCCCGGGGCGCTGATGCGCGACCTCCGGGGGTGCCGTGTGCTCATCACCGGCGGGGCCCGGGGCCTCGGGCGCGCGCTGGCCGTGACATTCGCGGACCGCGGGGCGCACCTCGTCCTGGTGGACCTCGACCAGGTGGCCCTCGATGCCGCCGCCGCCGAGCTCCGCGCCGAAGGCCGCTCGGTGAGCGCCTATGCGTGCGACGTGACCGACGAGGACCGGGTGCTGGTCCTCCGCGACCAGGTCCTGGCGGACGGACCCATCGACGTGCTGGTCAACAACGCCGGGACCGTGGCGGGGGGCGCCTTCCTCGACGTACCCGCCGCCAGGCACCGGCGCACGATCGACGTGAACGTCGCGGGCCTGGTGGCCGTCACCCACGCATTCCTCCCCACCCTGCTCACCCGCCCGCGCGGCGCGATCCTCAACGTGGCGAGCGCTTCCGCCTTCCTGGCCCTCCCCTGGGGCACGACCTATGCCGCCAGCAAGTGGGCGGTCCTCGGCTTCGGTGAATCACTGGCGGAGGAGCTCCACGAGACGGGGCACGGTCACGTCCGCATCACCACGCTCTGCCCGAGCTACATCGACACCGGGCTCTTCACCGGCGCGCGCCCGGCCCGGCTCACCTGGCTCCTCTCGCCCCGGAAGGTGGCGGCGCGGGCGGTCCGCGCGGTGGAGCGCGGAGAGGCGCGGGTCATCCTCCCGTGGACGGCGGCGCTCCTCGTGTCGGGGCTCGGCTGGCTCCCCCGCGGCGCGTTCCACGCCATTGCGCGGTGGTTCGGCGTTTCCTCCAGCATGAGAGAATGGAAAGGGCGAGACCCGTGACCCACCTGGTGCGGCTCATCGACCACCTGGCCTGGGCCGACGAGCATGCGCTGTCGGCGCTCCGCGGCGCCCAGCGCCCCGACCCGTCCGTCGTCGAGCTCTATGGCCACATCCTCGGCGCCGAGTGCGAGTGGCTGGCCCGGATCGAGGGGCGGAAGGCGGAGGCGGCGGTCTGGCCGAAGCTCACGCTCGACGAATGCGCAGCACTTGCCGGGCGGAACGCGGCGGCGCTTCGGACATTCGTGGCCGGCCTCGGCGCGGCCGACCTCGGGCGGAACATCACGTACCGCAACAGCGCCGGGCTCGAGTTCACGTCGACCGTCGAGGACATCCTGCTCCACGTGGCGCTGCACGGGGCGTATCACCGGGGGCAGGTGGCCCGGGCGCTGCGGGAGGGTGGAGCGGTCCCCGCCGCGACCGATTACATCGCATTCACCCGGGGGGCCCCGGCCGCCCGGAGCTGACTGACGAGGGGCCGGCCACGGCGTTATTTTCCACCCCGATCCCGTCGGTGGCCGCCGTCGGGGATCGGCTCCACACGCTTCCACCCGGGACCGACCCATGTCGCACAGGTTCATCGTGTTCACCGCCCTGGCCCTCGCCACGGCGCCCACGCTCGCCGCACAGGCGCCCGCGGCGCCGCCCACCCTCCGGCGCCTCGAGTTCCAGGGCGACCTGGGCTACGTGGCCACCGGCGGGAACACCGAGGTGACCACCTACAACATCGGCGAACGGGTGGCGTTCCGGCCCGGACGCTGGGTGTTCGCCCAGACATTCAGCGTCATCTACGGCAAGAGCAAGGGCGTCGTCAACGCCAGCTCGATCTCGGCCGGCGTCCGCGGCGACTACGGCTTTGCCCCGAAGGCCGCCGTGTACACCCTGGGCAAGTTCGCGCACGATTCGTTCGCCGGCGTCAAGAGCCGTTGGGAGGAGTCGGTCGGTCTCTCGAGCAAGGTGCTCGACTCGGCCCTCGACCAGTTCTCCTTCGAGCTCGGCGTGGGCCTCATCCAACAGACGCCGTCGACCGCCGGCGGCGTCACGCGCGACTTCGTCTCGGCCCGCACCGCCGGCGTCTACCGCCACAACTTCTCCAAGACCGCCTACGCCCAGCAGTCGGTGGAGGTTCTGCCGAACCTGAAGCAGGGCGACGACTACCGGATCAACAGCGAGACCGATGTGGTTGCGCCGATCGACAGCCATATCGCGCTGAAGAGCGGGCTGGTGATCCACTTCGACAACCTCCCGGAGCCGGGGTTCAAGAGCACCGACCGGGTGTTCACGTCGGGACTGCAGATCACGTTCTGAGCGAGGGCCGGACCCGAACTGGAGGCGCCAGATGCTCAAGGAATTCAAGGCGTTCGCGCTGCGCGGCAACGTGGTGGACATGGCGGTCGGCATCATCATCGGCGCGGCGTTCGGCGCCATCGTGAAGAGCCTCGTCGACGACGTGCTGATGCCGCCCCTCGGTGCCCTGATCGGCGGGGTGGACTTCTCGAGCCTCACGTTCACGCTGCGCGAGGCGAGCGCCGGCACCCCCGCCGTGGTCATCCGCTACGGGGTGTTCTTCAACTCAGTCGTCAGCTTCCTCATCGTGGCATTCGCGGTGTTCCTCCTCATCCGGGTGATGAACCGGATGCTCAGGCACGATGAGACCCCCGCGGCGCCGACCACGAAGGACTGCCCCTTCTGCCTGACCAAGGTCCCGCTCAAGGCCACCCGCTGCGCCGCCTGCACCTCGGAGATCAGGTGACGCTCCGCTGGCCGGTGGCTGCGCTGGTGCTCGCGGCGGCGTGCGGACGCCACGCCGCGCCAGCGCGTCCGGCCGCGCCCGCGGCACCGATCGCCGCCGACCGCCTGAGGAACGCCGTGTACCGCCTCGCCTTCGACCCGACGCGGACGATCCAGCTGGTCGATGGCGCCGCGACCGACGGCTCCGAGCTCGACGGCACGATGGTCATCTCCACCCGGATGCTCGACTCGATCGCCCGCGGCACGCTCCCCGACGGCCGCGCGTCCGCCGCGGTCGTCCTGGTGACGCAGGCCGGCGGCACCGGCACCTTCTACGACCTGGCGCTCGTAGCCGACAGCGCCGGCACGGTGAGTGACCTGGCCACCGTCGGCATCGGCGACCGCATCGTCCTCAAGGGCCTCCGGCTCAACGGCGATTCGGTGACCGTGTCGATGCTCACCCAGGGGCCGAAGGACCCGCTGTGTTGCCCCACCTTCGAGGTCACGCGGCACTTCGTGCTCGATGGTGGCCGGCTCCTTCCCACCGACCGGGTGGTGCCGGTGGACAGCCGATGATCCGCTACGAAGTGGTGCTCGAGGTCGAGCCCCAGCTCGCCGCCGGCCTCGAGGACTACATGCGCGGCAAGCACATCCCCGAGATCCTCGCCACGGGGTGCTTCGCGGACATCCGCTTCGAGCAGGCCGGCGAGGGCCGCTTCCGCACCAGCTACCACGCCGCCAACCCGGCCGACCTCGAACGCTACCTCTCCCGGCACACCAGCGGCTTCCGCGCCAGCCTGCTCGAATACTTTCCCCGGGGCGTCACCGCGGTGCGGGAGACGTGGACTGAACTGGAGACGTGGACGAGGTGATCATGCATCGCCGTTCCCTGCTCGTCCTCGCGGCGCTCGCCGCCGCCCAGCCCGCGCTGGCCCAGCGCCCCGCCCTCGCGCCCCGCGCCCTCGAGGTCAAGTACGTCCGCGACGCCGAGGAGTACGCCACGCTCACGCGGATGGTGTACCGGATGGCGGGCCGGTCGGTGGTGCAGCAGGCGGCGGCGCTCCCCCGCGGGGCCGTCTGGGCCGTGGTGCTCGACCTCGACGAGACGGTCCTCGACAACTCCCCCTACCAGCTCGAGCGGGCCGCGTACGGCCTCCCCTTCGACGGCCCCTCGTGGGACGCGTGGGTGACACGCGCGGAAGCGGGCCTCGTCCCCGGCGTGGCGGACTTCATTTCCGGCGTCCGGCGCCTGGGCGGGCGGGTGGCGTGGGTCTCCGACCGCTCCGCCGCGGGACGCGAACCTACCCGCGCCGTGCTCATCCGCGACGGCATCTGGCGCGACGGCGACCTCCTCTGCCTGAAGGACGGCCCCGCCGACTCCACGAAGGTCGTCCGCCGCACCGAGATCGCCACCGGCCACGGGACCTGCGCCTGGTCCGCCGGCCCGGCCCGCGTGCTCGCCTTCATCGGCGACCAGGTCAAGGACGGCCCCGGGCGCGGCGATTTCCCCGGCCCCGGCGAACCTGACTCCGCCGCCGGCGCCGATTCGGCCTTCGGCACCCGCTCGTTCATCATCCCCAATCCGACCTACGGGAGCTGGACCGACAAGGTCACCCGGCACGGGCCCTGAGTTGCGCCACATCGCGCTCGGACTCCTTCTCCTCGTCGCGGCCGTGCCGCCGGCGCAGGCGCAGGATGCCGACACGCTGCCGGCCCCCACCGGCATCGCCGCCCAGCTCTTCCGCCGCTACGCCGACCGCGTGGCCAAGGTGGAGGTGCTGGAAGTGGGCTCTGGCGCCAAGGCGCTCACCGGCTCCGCCTTCTTCGTGAGCGGCGACGGGCTCCTCATCACCAACTACCACGTCGTCGCGCGCCTGGTGCGCGACCCCGACAGCTACCAGGTCCAGCTGATCGACCGCGCTGGCACGGTCCGCTCGGCCGACGTGCTGGTGGTGGACGTGGTGCACGACCTCGCGGTCCTCGAGACCGACCCCCGCCAGGGCGACCAGTACTTTTCCTTTGCCACCGACTCGCTCGACCACGGCCAGCGCCTCTACGCGCTCGGCCACCCGCTCGAGCTTGGCCTCGCCATCGTCGAGGGCACGTACAACGGCCTCCTCCGGCACTCGCTCTACCCCCGCATCCACTTCACCGGCGCGCTCAATCCGGGGATGAGCGGCGGCCCCACCATCGACGCCGCCGGCCGCGTGGTGGGGATCAACGTATCGACCGCGGGCAATGAGGTGAGCTTCCTCGTCCCCGGCACCCGCGCGGCCGAGCTCGTCGCCCAGGTGGAGGCGCCCGGTTACCGCGCCCCCGACGACCTGGCCGCGGAGGTGGCGCGGCAACTGCGGGTCTACCAGCGGACCTACCTCAGCACGCTCTTCACCCGCGCGGTGCCCGTCACCCAGCTCGGCGGCGCCACGCTCCCGACCGACCCCGCCCCGTACTTCAACTGCTGGGCCGACGCCGACAACGACCCCGACGCCCCGTACCAGAGCGTGGTCCACCGCTGCTCGACCGACGACGAGGTCTTCCTGGCGGAGGACCACTGGTCGGGCGTCATCGAGTTCCAGCACCGTGTCCTGACCGCCGACGGGATGCCGGCGGCACAGTTCTACCGGATCTACCAGAACGCCTTCGCCGAGGGCACCGACGCGCTCGACGACGGCGGCGACGACGTGACCGACTTCCGGTGCACCACCCGGAACGTCCGCCAGGGCGGCGCCCGCTGGCGCACCGCCTTCTGCGTCCGCGCCTATACCCAGCTCGACGGCCTCTACGACGCCGTGTTCCGCGCCGCCCTCCTCGGCCGCGCAGACACCGGCGTCATCACCGAGCTCACGCTGTCGGGCGTGACCTACGACAACGCCGTCGCGGTCAGTCGCCGGTTCTTCGGGCTGGTCAAGTGGAAGCCGTAGCCTTCGTCGAGGTCCTCGACCGGCGCGGACAGGTCCGGGCGCGGCAGCCGATCACCGAGCTGCCCGCCGGCATCGGCCGCGACTACCACAACGCCGTGATCCTCGACGACCGCTGGGCCTCCGCGGTCCACGCCCGGCTCGATCGCGACGCGGAAGGGCGCCTCTTCGTTGAGGACGCGGGAAGCGAGAACGGGCTCTACCGGGCCGGCGGCGGCGGGCGGGTGCGCCAGGTGGCCATTGGGGGCGCGACGGTGGTGCGCGTGGGGCGCACCTTCCTCCGGATCGTCGACCCCGGCCAGCCAGTGCCTCCCGCGCTCCGGTACGGCGCCCGGCTCCCCGGCCTCGACGGCTGGCTGGAGACGCCGGCGGTGGCCTTCACCGCGTCGGCGCTCGTCGCGGCGGCGGCGGCGTGGGAAGCGTGGGCGGCCCACGGCGATCCGTCGGATTCGTCCAACGTCGTCGTCGCCACGGTGACGGCGGTGGGCCTCCTCGCGGCGTGGGCCGGGGCGTGGGCCTTCGCGGGCAGGGGCTCTTCCCCGGGGGGCCGGTTCCTCGGCCACCTCTCAGTCGCTTCGGCAGTGGCGCTCGCCTTCCTGGGCGTCGTCACCGCCGCCGAATACGCCGCGTTCCTCTGGCCGGGGGCAGAGATCGCCGGCGCCGTCACGTTCGCCGCTGCGGTGCTGCTCCTTGCAGCGCTCTTTGCCGGTCACCTTCTCCTCAACACCCGGCTCCGCCGCGGGCGGCTCCTGGCCACGAGCGCGGCGATCGCGGTGACGGCAGTGACGCTCGCCGCCCTCTCGCTCTCCGGCACGACCGACGCCGACAACGGCTTCTCCAGCACCCTCAAGCCGATGCGCGCCTCGATGATCCCGGCGGAGGACGCCGGCCGGTTCTTCGACGCGCTGCCCGCCCTCAAGGCCCAGGTCGACTCGATGGCGAACGACACGACGTAAGCGGCATCGGATCCTTCCCGAGGGAGCGAAGCGAGGGATCACAGGGGAACCATCCCGAGCGGAGCGAGGGACCTGCCTCGCAGGCTCCCGAGCTCAGCGCGGCAGGTCCCTCGGTCGCTCCGCTCTCTCGGGAAGGTTCCCAGCCCATCCATCCGCTCCTCCCCTACCTTTCACCACATGCCTACCCCGCCCGTCGCCCCGCGCCGCCCGCACACCCACGACAAATTCGGCGACGTGCGGGAGGATCCCTGGTCCTGGCTGCGGAACAAGGAAGATCCCGCGGTGCGCGCCTACCTCGAGGCCGAGAACGCGTACGCCGAGTCCGAGCTGGCGCCGCACCGCCCGCTGGAGGAGCGCCTGTACGGCGAGATGCTCGCCCGGATCAAGCAGACCGACCTGTCGGTGGCGCACCTCGACAACGGCCACTGGTACTACACCCGGACGGAGGAAGGGAAGCAGTACCCCATCCACTGCCGCCGGGCCGGCACGATGGAGGCGCCCGAAGCGGTCATCCTCGACCTCAACCTCCTCGCCGAGGGGCACCCGTACCTCGGGCTCGGCGCCATCGAGACCAGCGACGACAACCGCCTGCTGCTCTTCGCCACTGACACCACCGGATTCCGGGAGTACACGCTCCAGGTCAAGGACCTCGTCACCGGAGCGGTGCTCGACGACCGGGTCGAGCACGTCACCTCGGCGGCGTGGGCAGCGGATTCGCGCACCATCTTCTACGTGACCGAGGATAAGGCGAAGCGGCCGTTCCAGCTCTGGCGGCACCGGCTGGGGCAGGCGACGGACACCCTGGTCTACGAGGAGGTCGACGAG
>DASYXP010000055.1:0-5880 GCA_035934835.1 Gemmatimonadales bacterium
CCCGCCGCAGATGAGCCCCAGCAGGAACGGTGCGTGCAGGATCGAGAGGTTCTGCAGGAACTCGGGCTGGAGCCCGTGGGTGAGCGCCACGATGATCGAGAAGATCATCGTCGTGGCCCCGACCACGGCAGTGCCGATGAGCACCGGCTTGGCCGTGGCCTTGAAGGTGTTGCCGGCGCCGTCGTTCTCCTCGAGGTGGTGCTTGGCCTTCTCGAAGTCGACGTCGAAGCCGTAGGCCTGCTTGAGCTCGGCCTTGATGTTGGGGAGCGTCTCGATGACGGAGAGCTCGAACACCGACTGGGCGTTGTCGGTCACCGGGCCGTAGGAGTCGACGGCGATGGTCACCGGCCCCATGCCGAGGAAGCCGAACGCCACCAGGCCGAAGGCGAAGACCGCCGGCGCGAGCATCATTCCGTGCACCATCGGATCCGTCGCGCTCACAGCCGGGATCGCCCCGCTCACCAGATAGGCGATCGCCATGAGGGCCAGGATCGTGATGCCGAGCCAGTAGGCGCTGAAGTTGCCGGCCACCAGGCCCGACAGGATGTTGAGCGACGGCCCGCCCTCACGCGATGAGGTCACGACCTCGCGCACGTGCCGCGACTCGACCGAGGTGAACACCTTCACGAACTCGGGGATGATCGCGCCCGCGAGCGTGCCGCAGGTGATGACGGTGGAGAGCTCCCACCAGAGCGCGGTGTCGCCCTGGACCGACGGGATCATGAAGTACGACACCACGTAGGTGAACGCCACCGAGACGAGCGAGGTGAGCCACACCAGCGTGGTGAGCGGCGCCTCGTAATTCATCCGGTCGGCCGCCTGATACTTGGCCTTGGCGATGGCGGCGTTGATGAAGTACGAGAGCCCGGCCGAGACGATCATCATGATGCGCATCGCGAACAGCCAGACCAGGAGCTGCACCTGGATGACCGCGTCCGGCACCGCCAGCAGGATGAACGTGATGAGCGCGACGCCGGTGACGCCGTAGGTCTCGAAGCCGTCGGCCGAGGGGCCGACCGAGTCGCCGGCGTTGTCGCCGGTGCAGTCAGCGATGACGCCGGGGTTCCGCGCGTCGTCTTCCTTGATGTTGAAGACGATCTTCATCAGGTCGGCGCCGATGTCGGCGATCTTGGTGAAGATGCCGCCGGCCAGACGGAGGGTGGCGGCGCCCAGCGATTCGCCGATGGCGAAGCCGATGAAGCAGGGACCGGCGTACTCGCCCGGGATGAAGAGCAGGATGCCGAGCATCATCAGGAGCTCGACGCTGATCAGGAGCATCCCGATGCTCATCCCCGCCTTGAGCGGGATGTCATAGCAGGGGAAGGGCTTCCCCTTGAGGCTCGCGAACGCCGTGCGGCTGTTGGCGAACGTGTTGACCCGGATCCCGAACCAGGCCACGCCGTAGCTCCCGGCGATGCCGATGATGCTGAACACCAGGATGATCACGACCTGGGAGAGCGCGTAGTGCTGCAGCGCGCCGAAGTAGACCGCCACCACCGACCCGATGAAGAGCCAGAGCGCCATCAGGAACTTGCCCTGGGTGATCAGGTAGGTCTTGCAGGTCTCGTAGATGAGCTCGGAGATCTCGAGCATCGAGGCGTGCACCGGCAGGTGCTTCAGGTGCGAGTACATCCACAGCCCGAAGCCGAAGCCGAGGGCGCAGATGACCAGGCCCATCAGCAGCAGGTGGTGGCCGGTGAGACCGCCCAGGAAGGTGATGGTGTTGAGGTCGGGCACCTTGAGGCTCGCCTCGCCGCCCGGGGCCGACTGGGCGTGGGCGGCGAGCGGAAGGGCCACGAGGGCGGCGAGCGCGGCGCCGATCCGGCGGACGCGGGCGCGAACGTGCTCCAGCGACTTCATGGGCGTGCGTTTCTCCTGAAGTGACGGGGAAGCGTCCCCGTGCGGCCGGGCGGCGGCCCCGCCCGGTCGATGACTCAGTAGGCCCCCCGGAGCGCGTGCCCCGGGTCGGCCAGGGTGTGCACCGTGGCGAGGAAGCGCTTGGCCAGCTTGTCGGCCTCGCTCTCGCCCGGCTGGTCGGTCTCGACCGTGATCCGCGTGTAGTGCCCCCCCTCCGCCTCCACCCCGACGCTGAAATGCCCGAGCGTCCCGGTGAACCGGCGGCGGCGGGCGCCCTCCTCGGCCGGCGTGAGCCGGGCGCCGAAGAAGGCCGTGGCCCGCGCCATCACGGTGTCGGGCGCGACCGACGTGCGGTGGAAGTACTTCACTTCTGGTAGTACTCCATGCCGAGGTGGGTGATCGGGTCCTCGCCCATCAGCCAGCGCAGCGTGTTCTTGAGCTTGGTCTGCTGGATGAAGAGGTCGTGCTCCGGGTAGAGCCCCTTGGCCACCTGGGGGCTCTTGAAGTAGAAGGAGAGCCACTCCTGGATCCCCGACATCCCGGCGCGCTGCGCCAGGTCGAAGAAGAGCGCCAGGTCGAGCACCAGCGGTGCCGCCAGGATCGAGTCTCGGCAGAGGAAGTCGACCTTGATCTGCATCGGGTAGCCGAGCCACCCGAAGATGTCGATGTTGTCCCAGCCTTCCTTGTTGTCCCCCCGGGGCGGGTAATAGTTGATCCGCACCTTGTGGTACATCTTGGCGTAGAGCTGGGGATACATCTTCGGCTGGAGGATGTACTCGAGGACGCCGAGCTTCGACTCTTCCTTGGTCTTGAAGTTGTCGGGGTCGTCCAGCACCTCTCCGTCGCGGTTGCCGAGGATGTTGGTGGAGTACCACCCCGACACGCCGAGCATCCGCGCCTTGAACATCGGGGCGAGGACGGTCTTGATGAGGGTCTGGCCGGTCTTGAAGTCCTTGCCGCCGATCGGCACGCCCTTGTCGGCCGCCAGCTGCTCGAGCGCCGGGAAGTCGCACGAGAGGTTGGGGGCGCCGTTGGCGTACGGCACGCCCTCCATGATGGCGGCGTACGCGTAGAGCATCGACGGGGCGATGGTCGGGTCGTTGGCGTCCATCGCCTTCTCGAAGGCCGCCAGGCCCTGGTGCGCCGGCCCGGGCTGGAGGAACGCCTCGGTCGACGCGCACCAGACCATCACGAGGCGGTCGAGCTTGTGCCGGGCCTTGAAGTCGCGGATGTCCTGCCGGAGCTGCTCGGCCAGGTCGCGCTTGGTCTTCCCCTTCTTGACGTTCTTGCCCTCGAGGCGCTTGACGAACTGCTGGTCGAAGACGGCCGGCATCGGCACGATGGACTTGAGGAACGGCGCGATGGCCTCGACGTGATCGTGGCGCTCCAGCACCCCGCAGTGCACGGCCGACTCGTACGCGTTGTCGGGCACCGGGTCCCAGGCCGTGAAGACCAGGTCGTCGAGCGCGGCGAGCGGCACGAAGTCCTTGATGAGCGGGGTCCGCCCCTCGGTCCGCTTCCCGAGGCGGATGGTCCCCATCTGGGTCAGCGACCCGATGGCCTGCGCCCGGCCGGTCCGCACCAGCTCCACGCCAGCGATGAACGTCGACGCGACGGCCCCGAGCCCCACGCACATCACGCCCAGCTTCCCCTTGGCCGGGGCGACCTGCTTCGCTGCCTTGCTCACTGCAGGCGTCCTTTCCAATGCGCCGACGGGATCCTCGGGCTCACCCCGCCCGCGCTCCCTCGGTCTGGCGATAGACGTAGACGAACCGCTGCACCACGGTGATGATCGACGCCAGCGTGAGCGCCCCGACGATGACCTCGAGCACCACCCCCGAGGGCCCCGCGCCCACCAGGAGCGACGGCACGCCGAGCCCCACGATCCGCTCCGCCCGCTGCGCGATCCCGACCCTGCAGTCGACCCCGATCCCCTCGGCCCGGGCCCGGGCGTACGACACCAGGAGCGAGCTCAGCACGCCGAGCATGCAGGCGAGCACCGCCGGCTCGCGCCAGGCGACGCCCGGGGTCGAGAGCAGGTAGATCGCGATCCCGATGAAGGTGGCGCCGTCGCCCACCCGGTCGAGCGTCGAATCGTAGAAGGCGCCGAACTTGGTGGCCAGGTTACCGGCCCGCGCCACCTGGCCGTCGAGCGTGTCGGCCACGCCGCTCAGCAGCAGCAGCGCCCCGCCCCAGCGGACCTGGCCCAGCGCATAGCAGACGGCCGAGGCGATCACCACCGCCGTCCCCACGGACGTGATGGTGTTGGGGCGGATCCCGGAGCGAACGAGCACGTTCACCGCCGGGCGGACGGTCCCATAGTAGAGGCGTTCGGCGGCGGCTGGAACGAGCTTCAACGCTCGGGCATCCTCGGTGACCGGGAATGGCGCCCCGCCAGCGGCCCGGCGGAGCGCCAAAGGATAATCGCCAGAACAGCTTAGGGCAATTGTACCTGCCCGGCCAGAGACCGCGCCGCGCAACGGTTTCCGGCCGCCACTAAGGTGATGCTAATGCGCGGCCGCGGGGTAGAGCAGGAAGGGTGCTCGCCGGCGGAGGAACGCCGCGCGCGCCGGCGCCCACCCCCGCACGATACGCCCCGCACCCTCCCCCCGCTGCAGCGCCTCCCGGAGGTCCCGCCCCCCGGCCAGGCGGTCGAACTGCGCGTCGGCAAACTCGAACTGGCGCGGATGCACCGCCCGGATGGCCGCCAGCAGGTACACGGCGGTGGCCGTCGGGTCGTACGTCGACCGGTCGATGACCGTGAGCCGGATGCCCCGCAGGAGCGTGTCCGCGTACTTCCCGTCGCCGGGCCGTTCCGGAGTGAAGGTGACCCCGCGGAACGCGACCCCCGGAAGCTTGGCCCCGCGCACCCGCGCCAGCACCCGGGCGGTGTCGAGCCACGGCGCCCCGACCTGCTCGAACGGCGCATCGCTCCCCCGCCCCACCGACAGGTCGGTCCCCTCGAAGAGGCAGAGTCCCGGATAATGGAAGAGGCTCTCCAGCGTCGGGAGGTTGGGGCTCGGCGGCACGAACGGCAGCCCGGTGGCATCGAACGGCTGGTCGCGCTGCCAGCCGCGCACCGGGATGACCGACAGGTCGGCGGTGAGCTTGAGGTCGGATCGGGCGAGCCGCGCCAGCTCGCCGAGCGTCATCCCCGGGCGCATCGGCACCGCGAGGAGGCCCACGTCCGAAGCGTAGGCGGTGTCGAGGACGTTCCCCTGCACCGCCCCGCCGATCGGGTCGGGGCGGTCAAGGATGACCACGGGCTTGTCGGCGCGCGCGGCGCCACGCATCACGTCGACGGTGGTGGCGAGGTAGGTGAAGTAGCGCGCGCCGGCGTCCTGCAGGTCGACCAGGATCACGTCGAGCTGGTCGAGCATCGAAGCGGTCGGCACCCGCGTCCGGCCGTACAGGCTATAGATTGGGAGGCCGGTCGCCGAGTCGCGGGTGGAGGCGACCTCCTCACCCGGCGCGGCGGTGCCCCGGAACCCGTGCTCGGGACTGAACAGGGCCACGAGGTCGATCCCGGCGGCGCGGAGCCGCTCGACATCGCCGACGCCACGGGCGTCGACCCCCGCCTGGTTGGTCACGAGCCCCACCCGCCTCCCGCGGACGAGCGTGAGGCTGTCGGTCAGGAGCACGTCGACCCCCGGCGCGGCGGCCACCGGCGCCGGCACCAGCGAGGGAGCGGAACGGGCGCACCCGCCCAGCGCCGCGACCATCACGAAACCAACAACGAGCTTGCCGTGCATCAGATACGTGTCCTCGCGATCGTGGCCCTCGCGTCCGCCGCCTGCGCGGGGAACGTCGGGGCACCGGAGATCCCGCCGGCCGCCCCGGTCCTGCCGCAGCCGGTCGAGGTGAGCCCCGTGGCGCTGCCGCACGGGGGACGGGTGAACATCGATGCGTTGCTGGCCCAGCTGACGCCCCGGCAGAAGCTCGCCCAGCTGGTGATCCCGTGGGTCGCGGGGAACTACGAGGCATTCGACGACTCGGCCCTGGCGCGCGCCGCGGGTTGGGTCG
>DASYXP010000126.1:0-6094 GCA_035934835.1 Gemmatimonadales bacterium
AGCCCGACCAGCGTGTCGGGCTCGCTGTTCTAGGGTGCCGCCGATGGGACACCTCCGGTTCCTCACCGCCGGCGAATCGCACGGCAAGGCGCTCACGGTCATCGTCGAGGGGCTCCCCGCCGGCCTTCCGCTGGGCGCCGCCCACGTGGACCGGGACCTCGCCCGCCGGATGCAGGGCCACGGCCGCGGCGCCCGGATGAAGATCGAGCAGGACCGGGTCGAGTGGCTGGCCGGCGTCCGCGCCGGGGAGACCCTCGGCTCGCCCGTCGCGATGCTGGTGCCCAACCGCGACTGGGCCAACTGGGAGGACGTGATGGCCGCCGAGGGGACGCCCGGCGAGGCGCGCCGCCGGCGCGTCACCCGTCCCCGGCCCGGCCACGCCGACCTGGCGGGCGTGCTCAAGTACGACCGCACCGACGCCCGCGACATCCTCGAGCGGGCGAGCGCCCGGGAAACGGTGGCGCGGGTGGCGGCAGGCGCCCTCGCCCGGCGGCTGCTCGAGGAATTCGGGGTGGAGGTCGGGAGCCACGTCGTGTCGCTCGGCGGGCTCGTCGCGTCCCGGCCCGACCCGCTCCCGGCGCCGCTCAACGCCGCATCCGACCGCTCGCCGGTCCGGGTGCTGGATGCGGCAATGGAGGCGGAGATCATCGGCCGGATCGACGCCGCCAAGCGCGACGGCGACACCCTGGGCGGCGAGGTCGAGGTGGTGGCGCGGGGGCTGGTGCTGGGCCTCGGCAGCCACGTGCACTGGGACCGGAAGCTCGACGGGCGGCTGGCCGCGATGCTGATGTCGATCCCGGCGGTGAAGGGCGTGGAGATCGGCCTCGGCTTCGAGGCGGCGCGCCGCCCCGGCTCGGCCGTGCACGACCCCATCGCCGCCGACCGGGACCGCGACGCGACGGGGGGCTTCCGGCGCCTGAGCAACAACGCCGGCGGGCTCGAGGGTGGGATGACCACCGGCGAGCCGCTCGTGGTGCGGGTGGCGATGAAGCCGATCTCGACCCTGATGGCCCCGCTCAAGACCGTGGACCTCGGCACCGGCCGCGAGGCCCAGGCGCAGAGCGAGCGTTCCGACGTCACGGCCGTCCCCGCGATGGGCGTCATCGCCGAGGCGCTGGTGTGCCTGGTGCTGGCGGACGCGATGCTCGAGAAATTCGGCGGCGACTCGCTCACCGAGATGCGCCGCAACGTGACCGGCTATCTTGCCGGCCTCGGCGCCCGGTGGGAGGCGCTCGACCGGTCGGCCGCGGAAGCGGAGGGATGATGGCACAGCACGTCCTGCTCGTGGGGCTCCCGGGGAGCGGCAAGACCACCGTGGGGCGCCTCGTGGCCGAGAAGCTCGGCGCCGGCTTCGTCGACTTCGACCTCGTGATCACCCGGAAGATGGGGATGCCCATCGCCCGGGTCTTCGGCGAGGTCGGGGAGGTCAAGTTCCGGGAGATCGAGCGGAAGACCGCCGAGTCGGCGTTCACCGGGCCGCCGTCGGTCATCGCGCCCGGGGGTGGGTGGGCGGCGCAGCCCGGCCAGCTCGAGGCCGCCAAGGCCAGCTGCTATACCATCTATATCAAGGTGCTGGCCACCACCGCGGCCCAGCGCGCCGGGGGCGACGGCACCCGCCCGCTCCTGGCCGGCGCCGACCCGGTGGCGGCGATGCGGGACCTGCTGAAGGAGCGGGAGCCGCTGTACCTCTCCGCCCACGCGCAGGTGAAGGGCGACAACCGCACCGCGGACGCCGTGGCCCTCGACGTGGTGGCATTGGCCAGGCAGCACGCCGGCTGGTAAGTCGTTGACGGACAACAGGTTGCTGGCTCCTGCCTTGCGGGGGTCAGGGGGATGTCACTTTCTTGCGGGGAACCGGTGGATGTTCCGGTGACCGTGAACTGGCAATGTGAGCCGTGAATCGATGACCACTTCCAAGACGAAGTCCCCATCCAAGCGGGCCAAGGCGGCTCCGGCGGCCGAGGCCATGCCGGCCGAAGCCCCGGCCAAGCCCAAGCGCGCCCGCGCCAAGGCCGCTGGCGGCGCCAGGCTGGGCGGAGCCGCGCTCGTGATCGTGGAGTCTCCCACCAAGGCAAAGACGATCGGCAAGTACCTGGGCGCCGGGTTCGACGTGAAGGCCACCGTCGGTCACCTGCGCGACCTGCCGACCCGCGAGCTGGGCGTGGCGGTGGAGGACGGATTCAAGCCGAAGTACGTGACCATCAAGGGAAAGACGAAGACCCTGGCCGAGATCAAGAAGGCGGCCAAGGGCGCGCGGGAAGTGTTCCTGGCCACCGACCCCGACCGTGAGGGGGAGGCCATCGCCTGGCACGTGGCCGACCAGATCGGCACTGCGGTGCCGACCCGGCGGGTGCTCTTCCAGGAGATCACCAAGGACGCCGTGCACGAGGCGATGGCCCACCCGCTCGACATCGACGAGCAGAAGGTCAACGCCCAGCAGGCCCGCCGCATCCTCGACCGCCTGGTGGGCTACAAGGCGAGCCCCATCCTCTGGAAGACGATCAAGACCGGGCTCTCGGCCGGCCGGGTGCAGACCGTGGCGCTCCGCATCATCGTGGAGCGCGAGCGCGAGATCCGCGCCTTCAAGCCGCAGGAGTACTGGAGCATCGACGCGCTCTGCGCCAAGGACGGCCAGGCGTTCGAGGCCGCGCTCAAGAAGATCGACGGCCACGATCCGCAACTCCACGACGAGGCCACGGCGCAGCGCGTGGTGGCCGACCTCCGCGCGCTCCCGTTCGTGGTCAGCAAGGTCGAGAAGCGCCAGCGCCGGAAGCAGCCGAGCGCGCCCTTCACGACCAGCACGCTGCAGCAGGAGGCCAACAAGAAGCTCGGCTTCTCCACCCGCCGGACGATGCGGGCCGCCCAGGACCTGTACGAGGGCATCGACGTCGGCGGCGACGGGGCGGTGGGCCTCATCACCTACATGCGGACCGACTCCGTGCGGGTGTCGGACCAGGCCATCGCCGCGGTGCGGGAGTTCATCGGGCAGCAGTATGCCAGGCCCTACCTCCCGGCGCAGCCCAACACCTACAAGAAGGGCAAGGACGCGCGGATCCAGGACGCCCACGAGGCCATCCGGCCGACCGACGTGCGGCGCCGCCCGGAGGAGATCGCCAAGTACCTCGAGCCGGATCAGGCCCGCGTGTACCAGCTCATCTGGCAGCGTTTCGTGGCCTCCCAGATGACCCCGGTGGTGTACGACATGACGATCGTCGACTTCGACCTCGGGCCCGGCGGGAAGTACCTCGTCCGCGCCACCGGCTCGGTGATGATCTTCGACGGGTTCCACGTCCTCTACACCGAGGGGCGCGAGGCCGAGGAAGGGAAGTCGATGGACGACCTGGCGCCGATCCCGCCGCTCGCGGCCGGCGACCGGGTCGACGTCCGGGAGATCGTCCCGCACCAGCACTTCACCGAGCCGCCGCCACGCTTCTCCGAGGCGAGCCTCGTCAAGGAGCTGGAGCGGCTCGGGATCGGCCGGCCGTCGACCTACAGCGCCATCGTGTCGACCCTCACCTCGCGCGAGTACGTGAAGGTGGAGAGCCGCCGCTTCTTCCCGACCCAGCTCGGCGAGACCGTCGAGCAGATGATGGTCGAGCAGTTCCCCGACATCTTCAACGTCGAGTTCACCTCCGAGATGGAGACCGAGCTCGACCGGATCGAGGAGGGGGAGCTCAAGTGGGACGTGGTGCTCGCCAACTTCTACGGGCCGTTCTCCAAGGCGCTCGAGAAGGTGGATATCGAGAAGATCGTCCTCACCGCGCTCAAGATCGAGGACCCGGGCCCGTGTCCCAAGTGCGGCGGCAAGCTCGAGTTCAAGGCCGGCCGGTTCGGGCCGTACTTCGCCTGCGAGCACTACAAGAAGACCTGCGACTACACCAAGCCGCTCAAGCGCGACAAGGTGCCCGACAAGCCGACCGACGAGAAGTGCCACCTCTGCGGCGCGCCGATGGTCATCAAGACCGGGCGCTTCGGCGAGTTCCTGGCCTGCACCCGCTACCCCGAGTGCAAGGGGACCCGGTCGATCCCGCTCGGCATCAAGTGCCCCAAGTGCGACGTCGGCGACCTGGCCGAGCGGCGGACCAAGCGGGGCAAGTCCTTCTGGGGCTGCCTCCGCTACCCGGCGTGCGACTTCTCGACCTGGAACAAGCCGCTGCCGGAGACCTGCCCCAGCTGCGGCTGGGTCGGGATGACGCAGAAGGTGACCCGCGCCGACGGCGATGTCCGGACCTGCCTCAAGTGCGGCCACAAGGTGGTGGCGGCCGAGCCGGAGGAGGCGGCGCTGGCGTGAGGGCCACCGTCGTCGGCGGCGGGCTGGCGGGCGCGGAAGCCGCCTGGGCCCTCGCCGAGCGGGGCGTGGCGGTCACGCTCTCTGAGATGCGGCCGGTGGTCCGCACGCCCGCCCACCAGACCGACCGGCTGGCCGAGCTGGTCTGCAGCAACTCCTTCAAGTCCACCGAACTCACCAACGCCCACGGCCTCCTCAAGGCCGAGCTCCGCGCGCTCGGGAGCCTGCTGCTGCCCTGCGCCGACCTGGCGCGGGTGCCGGCCGGCGCGGCCCTCGCGGTGGATCGCGACGTGTTCTCCTCCGAGGTCCACGCGCGGCTCACCGGTCACCCCAACATCACCGTCGAGCGGCGCGAGGTCACGGCGCTCCCGAGCCCCGGCGTCGTGGCCACCGGCCCCCTCACCTCCGACGCCCTGGCGGCGGCCATCACCGCCCGGCTCGGCGGCCAGGCGCTTTCCTTCTATGACGCCATCGCGCCGATCGTGGGCGCCGATTCGCTCGACCGCGAGCGGGTCTACGCGCTCTCGCGCTACGGCAAGGGCGAGGGCGACGACTACCTCAACGCGCCGCTCGACCAGCCGGCATACGAGGCGTTCATCGATGCGCTCATGGCGGGCGACCAGTTCAGCGGCCACGACTTCGACCAGGTGCCCTACTTCGAGGGGTGCCTCCCGGTGGAGGAGATGGCGCGCCGGGGCCGCGAGACCCTCCGCTTCGGGCCGATGAAGCCCGTCGGCCTTCCCGACCCGCGCACCGGGCGCGAGCCGCACGCGGTGGTGCAGCTCCGCCGGGAGGACCGGGCGGGCCAGATGTGGAACCTGGTCGGCTTCCAGACCCGGCTCCGGATCCCCGAGCAGCAGCGGGTGTTCCGCACCATCCCCGGGCTCGAGCACGCCGAGTTCCTGCGCTACGGCAGCATCCACCGGAACAGCTACCTCAACTCCCCCGGCGTCCTGGGGCCCGCGCTCACCGCGCCGGACGACGACCGGCTCTTCTTTGCCGGGCAGTTCACCGGGGTCGAGGGATACACCGAGTCGATCGGCACCGGGCTCCTGGCGGGCATCAACCTGGCGCGCCGACTGCGGGGCCTCCCGGCCGCGGTGCCTCCCGCCACCACGATGCTCGGCGCGCTCTACCGCTACCTCCGCGAGGCCGACCCCGCGCACTTCCAGCCGATGAACGCCAACTTCGGCCTCCTCGACCCGCTGGAGCGGAAGGTCAGGAAGGACGAGAAGAAGGATCGGCTCGTGGCCCGGGCGCAGGCGGACTTCGCGGCCTGGCGGGCGGGGCTGTGAGCGCGCAGCGGCGCCGGGGCGCCGGGGCGGGAAAGCGGGCCGGGGATCAGGCTGCGACCCTGCGTCCCTCCGCCTCTGCGCCCGGGCGTTCGCCCGAGGTCGCGGCCTTCCTTCGCCACGTCCGGGACGAGAAGCAGCAGTCGCCCAATACCGTCGCGGCGTACGGCCGGGACCTCGCAGCGTTCGCCGAGTTCTGGGGACGGCACTACGGCGAGGGACATCCGTGGGCGGCGCTCGACCGGCAGGGCCTCCGCGGCTTCCTGGGCGACCTCGAACGGCGCGGCCAGTCGAAGCGCTCGGCGGCCCGGGCGCTCTCGGCGGTGCGGAGTTTCTACCGGTTCCTCCAGGCGGAAGAGGGGATCGAGGTCAACGTCGCGCGGGCGGCCAGGGGCCCCAAGCTCCCACGCCGGCTGCCGGCCCACCTCGACCGGCCCCAGACCGAGGCGGTGTTCGCCGCCGCGGAGGCGCGCGCGGCGCAGGACGATCCCGGCGCCGTGCGCGACCTGGCGAT
>DASYXP010000193.1:0-3434 GCA_035934835.1 Gemmatimonadales bacterium
GAGCCCACGAGGTAGGTGATGTTGACCGTGGCGGTCGGCTGGGACGCATCCGGGAAGAGCAGCACCCGGAGCCCGTTGGCGAGCGTGTACTGGGTGATGCCCTCGACCGACGGACCCTTGGTGATGGCGGCGGCCGGCGCCGCGGCGCGGCGGGCGGGCTTCTGGGCGAACGTGGCCGACGGGAGCGCGATCGCGAACGCGATGGCGAGGAGGTGGCGGACGGCGCGGGGCATGGATCCTCGAAGGGTCGACGGGGAAGTCCCATCGTAACCCGGGGGCCGCCACGCGCAAGGTTCCCCGGAGTGGCGGCAGACGGCGGCCCCTGCCATCTTGCAACGTCGCAGCTCTGCATCCGCCGGCCGGGAGATGAAGGATGAACGACCGGAACGTTCCACGCCTTGCGGTCATCGGCACCGGGGAGGTCGGCCGGGGCTGGGCCGCGCTCGCCGTGGCGCACGGGTGGGCCGTGTCGATCTTCGACACCGACTCCGCCTCGCTCCACGACGCCCACGACGACATCGCCGGCCTGGTCGACCGGATGGCCGCCGCGGGGCGCGCCGACCAGGACGCCGCCGACCGCGGGCTCGCGGACCTCTCCGCCGGGCGGAGCCTCCTGCAGGCGGTCGCGGAGGCCGACTGGATCATCGAGGCCACCCCCGACGACCTCGCGTCCAAGCAGCGCCTCCTCGAGCAGGTGGAGCAGGTCGCCCGGCTCAAGGCGGTGCTCACCAGTTCCAGCAGCCTCCTCCACGCCAGCGAGCTCAGCGGCCGGCTGCGCCGCCCCGAGCGGCTGCTGGTGGCCCACCCGATGGTGCCGGTGGAGATGCTGCCGGTCGTCGAGGTGGTCCCCGGCCCGCGCACCGACTCGGAGTGCACCGAAGACGTCTGCTTCTGGCTGCGCCAACTGGGCCGGGTGCCGGTGCTGGTCAAGAAGGAGGTCCCCGGCCACGTGCTGGGCCGGGTGCAGGCCGCCGTCTGGCGCGAGATCGCCCAGTTGGTGCTCGACGGCGTGGTGGACGTCCGCGACCTCGACGCCGCCGTCGGGCTCGGGCCGGCCGTGGCGTGGGCCGCGGCGGGCCCGGCGCTGACCCACTGCCTCGGCGCCCGCAACCGCAGCATCGGCATCTCGCTGGCCGCCATGCTCACCGGGCTCGAGTCGTGGTGGCCCACGCTCGCCAGGTGGGAGCAGCTCGGGAGCGACGAACGCCAGCGCCTGGTGCGTGCGCTCGAGAAGGCCTACGGCTCCCGCCTGCCGGAGCTCCGCCAGGAACGCGACGACCGGCTCTTCCGCATCCTCGACTCCGTGGAGGATGCCATCACCCACACCGAGGACGACGGCGTGCGCCTGGTGCAGCCACCGTCGGCGAGCTGATGGTCCGACCGACTGAAGCCCCCGTCCGCGCCCGCACGCTGCTCGTCATCGACGACGAACCCCCCATCCGCCGGGCGGTGGCCAACGCCCTCCGCGATGTCGCCGACCGCGTGGTCGAGGCGGCGACCGGCGCACAAGGGACGGAACTCGCCGCCGCCGAACGCCCCGAGCTCGTGGTGCTCGACCTGGGCCTCCCGGACCAGCCGGGGGTGGAGGTCTGCCGCGAGATCCGCCGCTGGTCGCCGACGCCGATCCTGGTCCTCACCGCCCGGCACGACGAGTCGGAGAAGGTCCTGCTCTTCAACAGCGGCGCCGACGACTACGTGACCAAGCCGTTCTCGATCAACGAGCTCACCGCGCGCGTCCGGGCCCACCTCCGGCGCGCCCAGGGGCCGATCCCGAGGGGCGGCGGCCCCCACACCATCGGCGACCTGGTCATCGACCTCGGAGGCCGCACCGTGCGGCGCAATGGCGAGGCCATCCGCCTCACGCCGACCGAGTGGGACATCTTCAAGACGTTCCTGCAGCACGCCGGGCGCACCCTGACCCACCAGCAGATCTACGACGCGGTGTGGCGGCGGCCGTTCGGCAACCCGCAGCAGTACCTCCGGGTCTACATCACGACGCTGCGGCGGAAGATCGAGCGGAACCCCGCTCGCCCGATGCTCATCGTGACCGAGCCGGGCGTGGGATACCGCCTCGAGCCCTGAGGCCGGCCGTGCGCCGCGCCGCGATCTGGCTCTTCTGGGCGGCCCTCCTCGGCGTGGTGACGGTCGCGTTCCGTCCCTACCGGGAGCAGGTGCTCGAGGCCCAGGTGGCCCTCACCTACCTGCTGGTGGTGCTGGGCGGGAGCGTGAGCGGCGGGCGCGCCCTCGGGCTCACGCTGGCGCTCGGCGGTTCCTTCCTCATCGACTTCTTCTTCCAGCCGCCGTTCGACGACATCGGCGTACACAAGGAAGTCGACTGGATCGTCCTCTTCTCATTCCTCGCCACCGCGGCGGCGGCCACCCAGCTCCTGGCCCGGGCGCGGGCCGAGGCGACGGCCGCCAGTGAACGCGCTGAGGAGGTGGCGTCGCTCTCGCGGATCGGTGCCGACACCCTGAACGCCGGGCGCCCCGAAGACGCACTCGGCGCCATCGCGGAGGTCATCCGCGACAAGCTGGGGCTCGCCTCCTGCACCATCGAGCCCGGCTCGGCCGCGGCTGCCGGCGGCGGCAATGCACCAGAGGTCGAGGTCGCCGCCGGTGAAGCGTTCCCCGCGGACCTCCCGGAGACGCCTACGATCCGCCTGTGCCTCACGGTGCACAATCAGACTGCCGGCATTCTCACCCTGCAGGACACGGCACCGATCCGGCTCACCCCACCGCAGCGGCGCTTCCTCGAGACCCTGGCCTACTACGCGGCCCTGGCGGCGGAACGGGTCCCGTTGATGCGGGAAGCGGAGCATGCGGCAGCGCTGCGGGAGTCGGCACGATTCAAGGACATCGTCCTGGCGTCCGTGTCGCACGACCTCCGGACGCCGCTCGCGGCCATCAAGGCGATCGCCGGCGACCCGCACCTGCAGGAGGGTGAACGCTCCCGGCACATCGAGGAGCAGATCGACCGGCTCAGCCGGCTGGTGGGCGACCTCCTCGACCTGACCCGGCTCCAGACCGGCACCCTCCGCATCGAGGCCGAGGCCAACACCGCCGAAGACCTGATCGGCGCCCTTGACCGCCAGCTGACCGCCGCGCTCGGTGGGCGCGAGCTCTCGCTCGCAGTCGACCTGGCGCAACCGGCGCTGGTCGGGAAGTTCGACTTCGTGAAGTCACTTCGCGCCCTCAGCAACCTGGCCGAGAACGCCATCCGCCTCAGCCCGCCGGACCAGCCGGTGGAGTTGAGCGTCGAACGCGAGGGTGATTTCCTCGCCTTCCGGGTGGCGGACCGCGGGCCGGGCGTCGCGGACGCGGATCGCGCGCGGATCTTCGAGGCATTCTTCCGCCCCGAAGGGGCGACCCCGGACGCTGGCCGCGCCGGCCTGGGATTGAGCATCGCGCAGCGGATGGCGGAGATGCAGGGCGGG
>DASYXP010000209.1:0-2248 GCA_035934835.1 Gemmatimonadales bacterium
CCGGGCGAGCGCATCGGTGGCCACCTGCGCGGTGATCGTCCCGCCGGCCCGGACCTCGGCGAAGTCGCGCACCCGGCGGAGCAGCCGGTTGGCCACCCGCGGCGTGCCCCGGCTCCGGCGGGCGATCTCGAGCGCGCCGGCCGGTTCGATCGGCACCTTGAGCGTCGCGGCCGAGCGGGTCACGATCGTGTGGAGTTCGGCGTCGGGATAGAAGCTCAGCCGCTCGACCATGCCGAAGCGCGCGCGCATCGGCGGGGTCAGCAGCCCGAAGCGCGTGGTGGCGCCGATGAGGGTGAAGTGCTCCACCGTCATCGGGATCGTCTGCGCGTTGGGCCCGTCGGCGATCCGCACGTCCACCCGCCAGTCCTCCATCGCCGGGTAAAGGAACTCCTCCAGCTGCGGCCGGAGCCGGTGGATCTCGTCGATGAAGAGGATGTCGCCGCGGCCAAGCGTGGTGAGGAGGCCCACGAGGTCGCCGGGCTTCTCGAGTACCGGCCCCGAGGTGGTGCGGAGCTGGACGCCCATCTCGCGCGCGAGGAGCATCGCGAGCGTCGTCTTGCCGAGGCCAGGGGGTCCGAAGAAGAGCAGGTGGTCGAGCGGGTCGCCGCGCTTCTGCGCCGCCTCGATCGCGATCTGCAGCGACTGGCGCACCGCTTCCTGGCCCACGAACTCCGTCAACCGGGACGGACGGAGCGCGTGATCTGCCGCTGCCTCTTCGGGGAGCGCGTCGGGGGTGGTGACCTGGAGGCGGGACATGCCTGTAAGGTAAGTGAAGAGTGAGAAGCAAGAAGTAAGAAGTGAGAAGTGAGAAGTAAGACGGAGGCGGGGGAGGAGTAGGGTAACGGGCAGGGATCGGGCGCCGGGCCCGGCCGCTGCCCCATTCTCCCTTTTCACTCCTCACTTTTCACTTTTCACCCGCTATCGGGTCACCCCGCCAGCTTCGCGTCCCACCGGACCGGGCGGTCGTTGATCGACACGTCGTGCCGGGCGCGGCAGTTGACGCAGCGATCCTCGGTGGTCCGCGTTGCCTCGGGGACGAGGCGTCGGTTGGTGGTCCCGCAGCGGGTGCAGATCCACTCTGCGGTGATGGCGGCGACGGGCATGGGGGTCTCGGGGGTGATGGGGGAGTCTGGAGCTTTGAGCTATCAGCGATCAGCTATCAGCTTACAGCTCACGGCTCCTGGCTCCAAGCTCTCAGCTCCTGGCTCCAAGCTCTCTGCTCCAAGCTCCACTCACTTCCCCGCCAGCCGCTGCAGTGCGCGGCGCACCAGCTGGGCGGTCTCTTCCGGCGTGCCCGAGGCGAGCTCGGCGCGGACGGCGGCCTCGGCGTGGGCGGCCGAGTAGCCCAGGGCGGTGAGCGCGGCGACGGCGGCGGAGCCGGCGGGCGCGGGCCCCGTGCTCGGCGCGGCGTCGGCCAGCTCCTTGAACCGGTCCTGCAGTTCCAGCACGATGCGCTCCGCCTTCTTCTTGCCGATCCCGCTGACGCTGGCGAGCGCCGCCAGGTCGCGGTCGCGGATGCTCCGGGCGGCGCGCGCGGGGCCGAGCGCGGAGAGGACCGCCAGCGCCAGCTTCGGGCCGACGCCACTCGCGCTCAGGAGCCGCTGGAAGACGGTGCGCTCGAACGGGTCGTCGAAGCCATACAGCGCC
Organism: Gemmatimonadales bacterium; assembly: GCA_035934835.1. Lineage (GTDB taxonomy): Bacteria > Gemmatimonadota > Gemmatimonadetes > Gemmatimonadales > GWC2-71-9 > CAMLHU01. The sequence goes on from DASYXP010000209.1 coordinate 1,648, forward strand.
CACCCGTCCTCCCGGACCACCAGTTCGGTGAAGAGGCTCACCCGCTCCCCCACCGGCGGCAGCCGCTCATGCACGCCGAGGGGCAGGGTGATGGCGTAGCCGACGCCGCCCTGGGTCTGGACCACCACCGTGTCGCCCTCGCGGGCGGAGATGAGCCCCGAGATCGCGGCGATCATCGGCCACCCGCGTGTCCGACCATCCGACCGCCCTTGAGCAAGTGGGTGAGAGCGATGGCCACCGCGTCCGCCGCATCGGCGGGGCTCGGCGCCCGGGTGAGCCGGAGGAGCTGTGCCACCATGTAGCCGACCTGGGCCTTGGCCGCGGCGCCCCGGCCCACCACCGTCCGCTTGACCACCGCGGGGGCGTACTCCGCCACCGGCAACCCGCCCTGCGCCGCGGCGAGGAGGATCACGCCGCGGGCGTGCCCGAGCACGATGGTCGAGCGGACGTTGCGGGCGTAGAAGATCCCCTCGACCGCCACGACGTCGGGATGGTGGCGCTGGATCAACTCGGCGATCCCCTCGTGCACCACCCGAAGGCGCTCAGGGAGCGTCTCGCGGGCCGTCGTGCGGATGACGCCGCATTCGACGAGCGAGGGGCG
>DASYXP010000284.1:0-11965 GCA_035934835.1 Gemmatimonadales bacterium
GGTGGCGCGTGGCGAGTGGCGGGTATATCAGCGAGCGCCCTCGGCCTGCGCTTTTCCTCACCCCCTGGCCCCCTATCCACGTTCGTGGAGAGGGGGGTTTTTCATTGGATCGGGTCGCCGCCGGAGAGTGCTCCCCCTCTCCGCCCGTCAGGGTGGAGAGGGGGCCGGGGGGTGAGGTTACGCGCCCCTTGAACCCCGCCGCCCAATGGGCTAAGTTCATAGTCTGCAAACATTTGTCGCCACTGACGTGGCTTGAGAGGGGTGATTTGTTTGTCCGAAGTCATCATTCACGATGACGAGAGCTTCGAGCGGGCGCTCAAGCGCTTCAAGAAGAAGTGCGAGAAGGCCGGCATCCTCTCCGACCTGCGCAAGCACCGGCACTACGAGAAGCCGAGCGAGAAGCGCAAGCGGAAGCAGAACGCGGCCATCCGCAAGAACCGCCGCGGTCCGCGGATCCCCCGTGCCTAGCCTGTTCGACCAGCTGCAGGGTGCGCTCACCGGTGCCCGCAAGGCCCAGGACAAGGAGCGCATCCTCCTGCTGTCGACGATCGTCGCGGCGGCCAGGAACCGCGAGATCGAGTTGAAGCGCGGCCTCACCGACGACGACGTGGTCGAGGTCCTCCGCAAGGGGGTCAAGACCCGCCAGGACTCGGTGGAACAGTTCGAGAAGGCCGGCCGGGCGGAGCTCGCCGCGCGCGAGGCCGCCCAGATCAAGATGCTGGAAGAGTTCCTTCCCGCTTCCGTCGACCCCGCCGAGATCCGTGCCGCGGCCCGGGCGGCGGTGGCGGCCGGAGCCAAGGACGTCGGAGCCCTGATGAAAGTGCTGATGCCGAAGTTCAAGGGTCGCGCCGACGGGAAGCTCATCAATCAGGTGGCGCGCGAGGAGTTGCCGGCCGGGTGACGGCCGTCGCTCCCGCGGGATCCCCTCACGGGGTGCCGGTGCCCACGGGCGCAGGCACCCCGTCCGTTTTGCCGCCGGAGCATTGCGCCGCCGCACTCGCCGCCCTCGAGTTCCCCGCCGCGCTCGACGCCGTCGCCACCTTCGCCGCCGGACCCCTCGGCGCCCACCGCATCCGTTCCCGCCGCCCCTCTGCCGACCTCGCCGCCGTGCGGGAAGCACTCGCCGCGGTCGAGGAGGTCGCGGCACTCGAGCGCTCGGGACGCGGGCTTGCCATATCCGCCGCGCCCGACGCCGCGCCGGCCCTCTCCCGCCTGCGCCGCGAAGGGAGCGTCCTCGAAGGCTCCGAGCTGGCGCTCGTGGCCCGGCTCCTCGAGGCGGGGCGCCGCACCAGCGACGAGATCGGGCGGGTGGCGCTCGAGGCGCCCCGTGCCGCCCGGCTGGCGGTGCCGCTGCCCACGCCCGAGCTCGACCGGCGGCTGGCCCGTTCGATCGACGCCGACGGCGCCGTCCTCGACACGGCGAGCCCGGCGCTCGCCGAGGCGCGGCGGGAGGTGCAGGGCGCGCGGGCCAAGCTCGTCAAGCGCCTCGAGGCGCTCCTCCGCGGCGCGGAGGGCGCGCCCGACGAGGCGGCCATCACGCTCCGGAACGGCCGCTACGTCATCCCCGTGCGGCGCGACTCCCGCAAGCGCCCCGACGGCATCGTCCACGACGAGTCGGCGAGCGGCACCACGCTCTTCATCGAGCCCGCCGAGACGATCCCGCTGGGCAACGCGCTCCGCGAGGCCGAGGTGGCGGAGGAGCGCGAGGTGCGGCGGGTGCTGGCGGAACTCTCGGCGCTGCTCCGGCCCTGGGCCCCGTCGCTCGCGGGGGTGCAGGAGATGTGCATCGCCGTCGACGACCTCGCGGCGCGCGGACGGTACGCGGCACGGTGCGATGCGGTGGCGCCGGAGATCGGCGGGCCGGGGTCGGTGCTCGTGATCCGGCACGGCCGGCACCCGATCCTCCTGGCGCGGGGGATCGCGGTCGTCCCCTTCGACCTGGTGCTGGAGCGCGGCGAACGCACCGTGCTCGTGAGCGGCCCCAACACCGGCGGGAAGACGGTGTTCCTCAAGGCGGTGGGACTCCTGTCCGCGCTGGCGCAGAGCGGGATCGTGCCGCCCCTCGCCGCGGGGTCGTCGCTCCCCCTCTTCCGCCAGTTCCACGCCGACATCGGCGACCACCAGTCGATCGCGGCCGACCTCTCGACCTTCAGCGCCCACGTGGCCGAAGTGCGCCGGATCCTCGACGGCGCGGACGACGCGACGCTGGTGCTCTTCGACGAGATCGGGAGCGGCACCGACCCGGCGGAGGGGGCGGCGCTCGCCGCCGCCACGCTCACGGCGCTGACGGCGCGCGGCGTCACCACGATCGCGACGACGCACTTGGGCGCGCTCAAGGACCTGGCCACCCGGATCGGCGGCGTCGTCAACGCGTCGCTCCAGTTCGACGTCGCGGCGCTCGCGCCCACCTACCGGTTCCAGAAGGGCGTCCCCGGGCGTTCGTACGGCCTCGCCATCGCGCGGCGGCTGGGCGTCGACGCGGCGGTGCTGGCCGCCGCCGAGGCGCTCGTGTCGACCGAGGAGCGGCGGCTCGACCAGCTCCTCGCGGCGGCGGAGGCGAAGGGCGCGGAGCTCGACCGCCGGGCGCGGGAGCTCGATGACCGGGCACTCGACGCCGGGAATGTTGCGGCGCGGCTCGCGGCGCAGGAGACGTCCCAGGCGGAACGGGAGGCGGCGCTCGCCGCGCGGGAAAAGGAAGCGGAGCGGGAAAAGCGTTCGCGCTCGCGCGACTTCCTGCTCGAAGCCCGGCAGACCGTCGAGGATGCGCTGGCGCTGGCGCGGAAGGCCGCCACGGAAGAGGATGCGCGGGAGGCTCGGCGCAAGCTCGAAGCGGCCGCGGGGGCGGAGCGGGAGGGGCTGGAGCGGCTGGAGGGGAGCGAAGAGGGAAGAGTGAAAAGGGAAAAGGGACGAGGAAGAAGGGAAGAGGGAAGAGGGAAGGGGGAGGCGCATGAGGGGCGCGAGGTGTTCACGGCCGGTGACCTGGTGCAGACCGCGGGCGGTGTCAGCGGCGAGGTGATCGTAGTCCGGCGCGACGGCAAGGTCGTCGTCGCCGCGGGGGCGATCCGGCTGACCGTAGACGCGGCTGAGCTTGCTCGGGTCCCCCGTCTCCCGACCCGCGACTCTCGACCCGCAACCCGTGCCACGCGACCCGCGACTCACGACCCGCGACCCACGACCCACGACCACGAAATCGACCTCCGCGGGATGACCGGCGACGAGGCCGAGATGGTCACGGCCGCCGCGGTCGACGCCGCGGTGCTCGGCGAGGCACCCTTCCTTCGCATCATCCACGGGATGGGCACCGGCGTCGTGCGGGAGCGGGTGCAGCGGGTGCTCAAGGCCGACAAGCGGGTGAAGACCTTCGCCTTCGCGCCGAGGAACCAGGGCGGGACCGGGGTCACGGTGGCGGAGTTCGCGACGTGAGCCGGATCCCCGATGAGGTGATCGAGCAGGTGCGCGACACCGCCGACCTCGTGGCCATCATCGGCGAGTCGGTGGAGCTCAAGCGCACCGGCACCGACTACCGCGGGCCCTGCCCGTTCCACGGCGGCACCAACCGCAACTTCGCCGTCGTGCCGAAGCGGGGGATGTACTACTGCTTCGTCTGTCACGAGAGCGGCGACGTCTTCAAGTACCTGATGAAGCGCTTCGGGATGGACTACCCGACCGCGGTGCGCGCCGTGGCATCGAAGAGCGGGATCGTGATCCCGGAGAGCACCGAGCGCGCCGGCCCCGACCCGCGGGAACCGCTCTACTCGGCGGTGGCCACGGCGCACGACTGGTTCCAGCGCCAGCTTCGCGAGCTCCCCGAGGCGGAGGGGGCCCGCGCGTATGTGGCCAAGCGCGGCCTCTCCACAGAGCAGTCGGCGGAGCTCGGCCTCGGCTACGCCCCCGCCGGCCCCGCCTTCCAGCAGGCGATGACGGCGCTCGGCATCTCCGCGGCCACCCTCCTCGAGGCGGGGCTCACCGTCGAGCGACAGGACGGCTCGGTGGGCCCCCGCTTCCGTCAGCGGCTCCTCATCCCGATCCACGACCTCCGCGGCCGGGTCGTGGCCTTCGGCGGCCGGATCCTGGGCGAGGGCGAACCCAAGTACCTCAATTCCCCCGAGTCGCCGGTGTACCACAAGGGGGAGATGCTCTACAACCTTCACGCCGCCAAGCAGGCCATCCGCAAGGACGAGATGGCGATCCTCGTCGAAGGGTACTTCGACACCCTCCGCCTGGTCCTGGCCGGCGTCGAGAACGTCGTGGCACCGCTCGGCACCTCGCTCACCGACCGGCAGGCGGCGCTGATCCGGAAGTTCACCCCGGCGGTGACGGTGCTCTACGACAGCGACGGACCGGGGCTCCGTGCCGCCTTCCGCGCCGCCGATGAGCTCCTGCGTCACGGGGTCCGGGTGCGGGTGGCGACGCTCCCCGACGACGAGGATCCCGATTCGCTGGTCGAGACGCAGGGGGTCGAGGCACTCCGCAAGGTCCTGCACGACGCCGAGGACGTGATCGAGCGGAAGATCGCGATGCTGGAGCGGAAGGGATGGTTCGCCGACGTGGAACACCGCCGCGAGGCGCTCGACCGGCTCCTCCCCACGATCCGCGCCACCAGTGACCCGATCACCCGCGAGCTCTACCTGACCACCGTGGCGGAACGGGCCAAGGTGAGCCGCGAGGTGCTGCAGGCGGAGCTGGCGAAGCGGGCGGACAATCGGATGGGCGCACGGTCGGATGACGCGGGGCGACACGGGCCGGGCGCCCCATCCGACCGACCGTCCCTGCGTCCCTCCGACCCGGCGTCCAGCCGGCCATCCGACCGCCCGACCCCCCGCCGGCGCTCCGGCGACGAGAAGAGCTTCCTGCGCGTGCTGTTGGCGTTGCCGGAGTGGCGGGAGCGCGCGCGGCAGGACGCCGTCAAGCCCGAGTGGTTCGAGCGGAAGGAGTACCGCGAGGTGTTCGCGCACCTGCTGGCGGGGGCGGCGCTCCCGGACGCGCTCTCCGACGAGGCGCAGCTGGCGTGGTCGGAGCTCCAGGAGTCGGCCCACGGCCTGGCGGAGAACGCCGGCGACGTGTACGAGGCGGCGCGCGAGGCGCTCGAGGCCCGGCCCCTCCTCCGCCAGTTCGATGCGCTGCAGGCGCAGATCGACGTCGCCGGTCCCGGCGAGGTGGAGACGTTGCTCCGCCGCAAGGAGGAGATGCGCGCCGACCTCCAGCGTCGGTTCCCGAATGAATGGCAGCGCCGTCCGCTCCGCCGCGCCGGTCGGCGCTGACGACGACGCCTGACGCACGACCCGAGACTCACGACTCAAGACTCACGACCCTATCCCAAAGCGACCCCCAATGACCGACGAACTCGTCAAGCTGCTCGACCTGCAGTCCAAGGACCTCGCCCTCCTCGAGCTCGACGTGCGCTCCCTCGAGATCGACGAGGAGGAGGCGGCCCTCGAGCGCGAGGTGGCCGGCGCCGTCGGCAAGGCCGCGCAGGCCGAGCGCGAGGCCACGGACGCCGCGGCCCGGCGCGACGAACTGGAGCAGCGGATCGAGAGCTACAAGAAGCTCAACGACCGCCGGCGCCAGCGGCTGGAGACGGTGCGGAACCCGAAGGAAGCGGCGACGCTGATGGCGGAGCTCGACCTGGCGCAGTCGGTGGTGAAGCGCGAGGAGGGCGAATGGGTCAAGGCCGCCGATGCCGTGGCCCTGGCGGAGGAGCGGTCCAGGCTCGCCGCGGCGCAGGTGGCCGAGATGCGCGGGGCGCAGTCCGAGGCGCGGGACGCCGTGGCCGCCAGGCGGAAGGCGCTCGAGGGCGATCGCACGGCGGCGCGTGCCGCGCGCGAGGCGGCGGCCAAGGGCGTCGAGAAGCCGCTCCGCTCGCGCTACGAGCGGCTCTTCACCTCGCGGAAGCGGGCCGTGGTGGTGGCGCTCGTGGGCGTGAGCTGCAGCGCCTGCCGCACCGCCGTGCCCACCAGCCGCCGGTCGCCGACCTCGGGCGGGCTCCTGGCCGACCCGTGCGAATCGTGCGGCGTGATCCTGTACCGGGTGGCGGTGGAAGGGTGATGGCCGTCGGGCGGCGCGGCGTATCCTGATCCGATGACCTCCGCCGCACTCGTGACCCGCTTTCCGGTGCCGCCGCTCCGCTGGGTGGTGGCGCCGCCGGCCGACCCTGCGCTCGCGCGCGAGCTCGCCGCCCAGCTCTCGCTCCCGCTGCCACTGGCCGAGCTCCTCGTCCAGCGCGGCTTTGCCGACAGCGACTCGGCGCGGAGATTCCTCAAGCCGGCGCTTGACCGACTCTCGGACCCTTATGCGATGGCCGGGATGCGGGGGGCGGTGGATGCGGTCGTTCACGCGATCCACGCGCAGCAGACCATCCTCGTCCACGGCGACTACGACGTCGACGGCCAGTGCGCCACGGCGCTCCTCACCCGCGTGCTCCGCGCCGCCGGCGCCACGGTGGTGCCGTTCATCCCCCACCGGATGGGCGATGGCTATGACTTCGGTCCCGCCGGCAACACGGCGGCGGCGGAGGCGGGCGCCGCGCTCATCATCACCTGCGATTGCGGCATCACCGCCGTCGACGCGGTGCGCACGGCGCGGGCGGCCGGCCGACAGGTGATCGTCACCGACCACCACATTCCCGGGCCCGAGCTCCCCGACGCCACTGCGGTGGTCGACCCCCAGCGCCCCGACGACACCTCGGACGCCAGGATCCTCTGCGGCACCGGCGTCGCCTTCAAGCTGGTCCAGGCGCTCGTCCCCGCGCTCGGCCTCCCGGCGGCGCTCCCCTTCCATTTCCTCGACCTCGTGGCGCTCGCCACCGTGGCCGATCTCGTCCCCCTCACCGGCGAGAACCGCATCCTCGTGCGCCACGGGCTCAGGCTCCTGGCCGATTCACGGTGGCCGGGGCTCCGGGCGCTCATTCGCGTGGGCGGGCTGGAGGGGAAGGAGATCCGCGCCAGCCACCTGGGCTACGTCATCGGGCCCCGGTTGAATGCCGTCGGGCGGCTCGGCGCGGCGTCCGACGGGCTTCGGCTCCTCCTCACCGACGATGAAGCAGAGGCGGCGCGACTGGCGCAGGAGCTCGAGCGGATCAACGAGCGCCGGCAGGCGCTCGACCAGCGGATGCTCGACCAGGCCATCGCGCAGGTGGAGCGCCAGGCCGACCCGGGGCGCGACGCGGCATTCGTCCTGGCCGGGGAGGACTGGCACCCCGGCGTGGTGGGGATCGTGGCGAGCCGGGTGGTGGAGCGCTACGGCAGGCCGACGTTCCTGGTGGCGCTCGAAGGCGAGACGGGGCGGGGGAGCGGCCGGAGCATCTCGCGCTTCGACCTCCACGCGGCGCTCAGCTCCTGCGGCGACCTGCTCGAGCGGTACGGCGGCCACCGGATGGCGGCCGGGCTCACCATCCGCCGCGACCGGGTGGAGGCGTTCCGCGAGCGATTCAATGCCCTCGCCCGCGCGCAGCTCGAGCCGACCGACCTGGGTCCCGAACAGCGGGTGGACCTGGTGCTCGACCTCGCCGACGCCACGGCGGAGCTCGAGCGCACCATCAGGCACCTGGAGCCGTGCGGGTTGGGGAACGCCGGGCCGGTGTTCGGTGTCCGCGGCGTCCGCGTGGCCGATGCGCGGAAGGTCGGCGGCAACCACATCAAGTTCGCGCTCGCCGACGGCGCCGAGCGGCTCGAGGCCATCGGCTTCGGCTGGGCCGATCGCGCGCCGCGGCTCGACGCGCCGCTCGACATCGCGTTCCGGCTGGAGGAGAACGCGTACCAGGGGCGGGTGTCGCTGCAAGCGCGGGTGGTGGCGATGAGTGCGTCGGAACGATGAACCTTTCTCATCACCTTCCGTTACCCATGACGCCCCTCCATCCCGCTCGTCCTCACCCCCCAACCCCCTCTCCACGTTCGTGGAGAGGGGGAGTCGATGGCGGGCGTTCCCCTCTCCACGCCGCTCTTCCTCACCCCCCGACCCCCTCTCCACGTTCGTGGAGAGGGGGAGGTAATCGCGGTCATTCCCTTCTCCACGCACGTGAAGAGGGGACAGGGGTGAGGAGAAGCGGGGAGAGGGCCGAGGTCGGGATCCCGTGAGGATCATTTCCGGCGCCTTCGGCGGCCGACGGCTCAGGATGCCCAAGGGCGACCAGGTCCGCCCCACCGCCGACCGGGTGCGCGAGGCGTGGTTCAGCATCCTGGGCGCCGCAGTGCCGGGGGCGCGGGTGCTCGACCTCTTTGCCGGCAGCGGCGCGCTCGGCCTCGAGGCGCTCTCGCGCGGGGCAGCGCACGCCGAGTTCGTCGAACGACACCGGCTCTCGCTCGCCGCGCTCAGGGAGAACATCGCGGCACTCGGCGTCGAGGCCCAGGTGGCCGTGCGGCCGGCGGACGCGATGAAGTTCGCGGCGGCGCTCCCCCCGGGGGCGTTCGACATCGCCCTGGCCGACCCGCCCTATGCCACGCCCCACGCGGCGGAACTCGTGGCCCTCTTCCGGAATGCGCCGTTTGCGCGGATACTCTCGGTGGAACACGCGGCGTCCGTGACACTCGACGGGGACGACACGCGGCGGTATGGGGATACGGCGGTTACGTTCCTGTGGGCGGAGGGAGTCGGGTCGGGAGTCGCGAGTCGTGGGTCGTGAGTCGTGGCCGGTCGCCTCGGGCACGCCGCGCTCCGGCGCAGTGACCGGCATCGGTTGGAGATTCCCTCGTTCTGCTCGGGGTACGCACTTCGGGGCCTGAAGGCCCCTCAGGATGACTCAGTTGCGGCAGCGGCGGCCGGCCGCGCACGGAGTCATCCTGAGCGAAGCGAAGGATCTCAACCTGATCCTGGCCGATTCGGGCACGCGGTGTTCCGGCGTCGATGCCGGTATCGGTTCGAGATCCTTCGGGGCCTCAAGGCCCCTCAGGATGACTCGGATGTAGGATCGGAACTCCACACCCCGTCTCACGTCTCACGTCTTACGTCTCACGACCCGCGACCCATGACCCACGACCCACGACCCGCTCCCCGCACCGCCATCTATCCCGGCTCCTTCGACCCGCCCACGCGCGGGCACGAGGACCTGATCCGGCGGGCGCTCGCCTTCTGCGACCGGCTCATCGTCGCCGTGGCGGTCAACCAGAACAAGCAGCCGCTCTTTTCCGTCGAGGAGCGCCTCGGGATGCTCCGGTCGATCGCCGGGAGCGATGCCCGGATCGAGGTGGCGAGCTTCGAGGGCCTCCTGGCCGACTACGCCCGCACGCGCGGGGCCACGCTCGTCCTCCGCGGGCTCCGCGCGGTGAGCGACTTCGAGTACGAGTTCCAGATGGCGCTGATGAACCGCCAGCTCCACGCCGAACTCGAGACGGTGTTCCTGGTGCCGGCGGTCGACCTCACCTACCTGAGTTCCTCCCTGGTGCGGGAGGTGGCGCGCTACGGCGGCAACATCAGCGGGCTGGTGCATCCCGACGTGGCGGCGGCGCTGGCCCGGAAGTTCAGGAAGTGACGTTCCAGGAGGACCTCCTCGTCCGCGCGGCGCGCATCCGGCCGCGATTGGTCTTTCCCGAGGGCGGGGAGCCGAGGGTGGTCGAGGCGCTCAAGGAGATAGAGGGGCGGGGGATCGCGCGGCCGATCGTGATCGGCGGCGCCGCGGGGATCGTCCCGGCCAAGGATCCACGCCTGGGGCGGGTGGCCCGGCACCTGCGCGAGCGGCGCCCCGACAAGGTGCCCGACGACGCCACCGCCACGGCACTCGCCGCCGATCCGCTCCGCTTTGCGGCCGGGCTCGTCGGGATCGGCGAGGCCGACGGCTGCGTGTCCGGCGCCGTCGCCACGACCGGCGACGTCATCCGCGCGGGCCTCCTGGCGCTCGGCACCGCACCGGGGATCCCGCTCGTCTCCTCGTCATTCTATATGGCGTTCCCCGACGACCGGGTGTTCACCTTCACTGACTGCGCCGTGGTGCCCGATCCCTGCGCCGACCAGCTCGCGGCGATCGCCTGGGCGGCGGCGTCGGCCCGCCGGGCGCTGGTGGGAGACGCGCCGCGGGTGGCCTTCCTCTCCTACAGCACCAAGGGGAGCGCCGCAGGGCCCAAGGTCGAGAAGATGCAGGAGGCGGCCCGGCTCTTCCGGGAGCAGCACCCGGAGGTGGTGTCGGACGGGGAGCTCCAGGGGGACGCGGCGCTGGTGGCGGAGGTCGCCGGTCGCAAGGCGCCGGGGTCGCCGATCGCGGGGAACGCGAACGTCCTCGTCTTTCCCGACCTCGACGCCGGGAACATCGCCTACAAGCTGGTCCAGCGGCTGGGCGGGGCCACCGCCATCGGCCCGATCCTGCAGGGGATGGCCCGTCCGATGAGCGACCTGTCGCGCGGGGCCGTGGCGCGCGATATTGTGGAGGTGGCCGCGATGGTCGCCTTGCAGTGCACACCGACCCCGTAGCGGGGAGGGGACAGATGGCGTTTTCGGCGGCAAAGACCAATGGCGTGCTGGTGGTGCACGTCGAGGGACAGCTGATCGTCGGGAATCGGCAGGAGCTCAAGCAGCTGGTCCAGGAGGCGCTGGACCACGGCGAGCGGAAGTTCCTGATCGACTTCGCCAAGGCGGGGTACATCGACTCGTCCGGCCTCGGCGCCCTGGTGTCGATCTCCAAGAAGGTGCGGGAGACCGGCGGGGAGCTCCGGCTCTCGGGACTCAACGACGACCTCCGCTCGCTCTTCGAGCTCACCAAGCTCGACACGCTCTTCGCCATCAACGACGGGCTCACGCAGGCGCTCGCCGGGTTCTGACCCTGCCGTGACGAGCCCGCTCCGCCTCGTCGTCCGCCGCACCCCGGCCATCCCGGTCGAAGTGTCGGTGCGGGTCCCCGGCGACCTGGAGATCGTCCACGAGGCCGCCGAGCTCCTCACGCGCCACTGCTGCGCCGGGCTCACCCCGTCGCCGCTCACCCAGAAGCTCCAGTTCCGCCTCAAGACCCTGCTCTGTGAGGCGCTCACCAACGCCATCCGCCACGGGATCCACGAGAACCCGGCCCGGTGGGTCGGCGTCCGCGTCGAGCTCACCGGCGAGCTGGCGCAGGTCCACGTCACCGACGACGGCGCGGGGTTCGACCCCCGGTCGGTCGTCCCGCCGCTCGACCCGAACGACCTCGACCGCGAGAGCGGCCGGGGGCTCTTCATCATCCGCCAGCTGGCGGATGACGTGACGTTCAACCCGCAGGGGAACTCCATCTGCATGACGCTGCGCCGCCGGTAGGGCGGCCCGACGCACTGCTCGACCACCTCGGCGCGCTCGTCCACGGGCGGGTCCGCCTCTGGCGCGAGCGCGCCCGTGGCGGCGACCTCGAACTCGCCGCGGGCCAGGATCCGGGGTGGCGGGTGCCGGCGCCGGCGGGGGAGGGGCTCCTCCCGACGCCGGAGGGGCAGGGGTACTTCGCGCGGGTGCCGGGGCCGGAGACGGCGCATCACTGGCTCGAGCTCTCCAATGGGGCGCCGCTCGAAATGGGCGCCACGGTGGAGTGGATCCTCCCGATCGTGGCCGAGGTGCTGGGCCGCCGCCGCGAGGCGCTCCGCCTGTCGGAGGAGCTGCAGGATCGGTCGGCCGAGATCGAGCTGCTCTGCGTCATCAGTGAGATCCTGGGCCAGGCGCGCGAGCCGCGGGAGGCCGCCCGGATCCTGCTCCGGGAAGTGAGCGACCGGCTCCAGGCCCAGCGCGCCTCGCTGATGGTGTTCGACCAGGAGACCGATACCCTCCGCACCTTTGCCGCGCGGGGCTACGTGGCCGATGCCTTCGAGCCCGTGTCCACCGCGGACGCCGATTCGGTGTCGGCGCGGGTGTTCCGAGAGCGGCGCTCGATCGCGTACGATCCCATCGCCGACGGCGACCAGAACCCCGGCCGTCCCGAGGGCCGCACCTACGTGGGGCGCGCCTTCCTCTCGGCGCCGATCAACTACGCGGCACCGGGGGCGCCGTCGCGCTGTGTCGGCGTCATCAACTTCCCCGACCGGGTCGG
>DASYXP010000287.1:0-1697 GCA_035934835.1 Gemmatimonadales bacterium
CGGTAGCTCTCGACCTTGCCGTTCTTGATGGCCATGTCGAGTTGGGTCACCTCCGCCACCCGCAGGTCCCTGAGCGACTTCGACGCCCGCGCGATCGCGGCCGAGGCCGCCTTTTCCCACGACACACTGCTGGTGCCGACCAACTCGATGACCTTGTAGACGCTTTCCGCCATACGCTGCTCCTGGTGGAGGGTGGCGGCCGCCGTGTGCCGGTCAGTACATCCGGCCGCCCAGGGGAACTTCCCGCTCGGGAGCCAAAAGCACAACCGCCCCGTCCCCATCCGGGAGCCCGAGGACCAGCACCTCGGACTCCACGCCGGCGATGTTGCGGGTGCCGAGGTTCATGGCCGCGACCACCTGGCGGCCGACGAGCTGCTCGGGGGTGTAGTGTACGGTCAGCTGCGCGCTCGACGTCCGGTGACCGAGGGGGCCGAAGTCGATCCGGAGGATGTAGCTCGGCTTCCGCGCCTTGGCATTGACCGTGGCCTCGATGACCCGCCCAACGCGGACATCGAGCGTTTCGAAGGCTTCGGTGGGGGTCACGAAGGCGTCACGGGTCGCAGGTCGCGAGTCGCGGCGTCGGTCACCCGATGGCCTGATCCAGGTCGGCGATGAGGTCGTCCGGGTGCTCGAGCCCGATCGACAGGCGGAGCAGGGTCTCGGGCGTCGTCGAGTACGGCCCCTCGACCGAGCGCCGGTGCTCGATCAGGCTCTCGGTGCCGCCGAGCGACGTGGCGCGGAGGAAGACCTTGACCCGCGCCGCCACGCGTTGCGCCCGCGCCGCATCTCCCTCGACCTCGATGGACAGCATCCCGCCGAAGGCGCTCATCTGGCGCCGGGCCACGTCGTGGCCCGGATGGGCGGCGAGCCCAGGATAGTGCACCGCGGAGACGCCCTTCCGTGCCGCCAGGAACGCGGCCACCCGCGCGGCGTTCTCGCAATGGGTCCTCATCCGGCTCGGGAGGCTTCGGATCCCCCTCGCCACGAGCCACGCATCGAACGGGGAAGGGACCGCCCCGCCGACCTGCTGCACCTTCCGGACGCCCGCAAAGATCCCGTCGGGGTCCCGCGCCACGATGGCGCCGCCCAGCACGTCGCTGTGGCCGCCGAGGTACTTGGTGGTGGAGTGCATCACCAGGTCGGCGCCGAGGGCCAGCGGGCGCTGCAGCGCCGGTGTGGCCCAGGTGTTGTCGACGGCGAGGAGCGCGCCCTTCGCGTGGGCCAGTGCCGCCAGCCGGGAAAGGTCGGTGATCCGCAGCAGCGGGTTCGACGGCGACTCCGCCCACACGAGCTTCGTCTTCGGTGTGATCGCCCGCTCGGCGGCCCCGAGGTCGCTCAGGTCGGCGAAGGTGACGGCGAGCCCCCAGCGCTCGAAGATGTCCTTGAGGAGCGTGCGGACGCCGTGATACACGTCGGCCGGTGCCACGATGTGATCGCCCGGCGCCAGCGCCTGGAACACCGCCAGCACCGCTGCCTGGCCCGAGGCGAACGCCGCGCAGGCGGCGCCCCCTTCGAGCGCGGCGAGCGCCGCTTCCAGCGCTGTCCGGTTCGGGTTGGCGGTCCGGCTGTAGATGTACCCGTGCGGGAAGGTGCCGTCGGGCGCGCGCTCGAAGGTGGTGGACAGGACGATGGGCGGCACGGCGGCGCCGGTGGCGGGATCGGGCCCGAGCGCCGCGTGGGCCGCGAGGGTCTCGAAG
>DASYXP010000310.1:0-2844 GCA_035934835.1 Gemmatimonadales bacterium
GGGCCTTTTACGGGCTGCTGAAACGCCCCGTGGCGCGGCCGGCGCCACAACTCTCGGAGAACAGGAAAGGCCATGCGTCTGGCTGCATGTCGGTCGGTCGTCCTCGGCACGGTGATGGCGGCGTCGGTGGTCTCGCTCGCGAGCGCGCAGGCGCCGAGCGTGACCGTCGGCGGAGTGGGTTACGCACAATACCTGTACCAGCTCCACAAGGACTCGGTGACCAACAGCAACCTGAACAACTTCGACGTCACCCGCGCGTACATCAACATCATCGGCAAGTTCTCCTCCGGGGTGGGCGCGCGGATCACGCCGGACATCTACCGGAACACCGACGGGTCGCTGGCCTTCCGGCTCAAGTACGCGTTCGCCAGCTGGACCCCGGAGGGGAGCCCGATCACCCTGAATCTCGGCCAGACGCAGACTCCGTGGCTCGACTGGGAAGAGGGGCTCTGGGATTACCGGATGCAGGGGACCATGCCGCTCGAGCGCTTCCACTCGCCCACGGGAGCGGGCTACCTCTCGTCGTCCGATTTCGGGTTCCGGGTGGACGGGAAGTTCAACATGGACATGGTGAACTTCCAGGTCGGCGTGTACAACGGCGAGACCTACAACAAGGCGGAAGGCGACCAGCACAAGGATCTCGAGGGGCGGCTCTCGGTGCGGGTGCTGGAGAGCGATGATCACAGCCGGGTGGGCGGCCTCCGGCTCACGGCGTACGGCGCCGTCGGCAAGCCGACCGGCGGCGGGCGGCGGAACCGCTTTATCGGCCTGGTGTCGTACAAGTCCAAGCTCTTCACGCTGGGCGCCGAGTACGCCCGGGTGAGCGATTCGCTGTCGGCCGGCCCGCCGGCCGGTGGGACGCCCACCGCGCTCACCGACGGCAACATCTACGCCGCGTACGGCGTGCTGAACATCCCCAACAGCAAGGTCTCCGTGATCGGCCGCTTCGACCTCCAGGACCCGAGCACGAAGACGACCAACGACCACCAGACCCGCGTCATCGGGGGCGTGGCCTATCAGGTCAACCCGAACCTGCGGGTGCTGGCCGACATCGACAACCTGACGCTCCAGTCGGGCGTCTACACCAACGCCGTGCAATCCACGCGAACCCAGGGGCTGCTGCAAATGCAGGTCGTGTTCTGAGCCCCGACCACTCGCTTCATTCGACACGAGGAGAAGTGCAATGATCGGCAAGCTTCTGACCCGGACCCCCGCGCTCGTCGGCGCCGTGGTGCTCGCCGCGACGCCGCTCGCCGCGCAGACGGCGCTCACCGGCGCGGGCGCCACCTTCCCGAACCCGATCTATTCGAAGTGGTTCGCGGCGTACAACAAGAAGACCGGCGTGCAGATCAACTACCAGTCGATCGGCTCCGGCGGCGGCATCAAGCAGTACACCGAGGGCACGGTGGACTTCGGGGCGTCGGACGGCCCGATGACCGACGAGCAGCTCCAGGCGGTCGGCGGCCACGTGATCCACATCCCGACCGTGATGGGCGCCGTCGTGATGACCTGGAACCTGCCGTCGCTCGGGGGCAAGGCGCTCCGGTTCGACGGGGCGACCATCGCCGACATCTACCTGGGCAAGATCACCAAGTGGAACGACAAGCGGATCACCGCGCTGAATCCGGGCGTAAGCCTCCCCAGCGAGGACATCATCGTGGTCCATCGGTCAGACGGCTCCGGGACGACCTACATCTTCACCGACTACCTGAGCAAGGTGTCCCCGGAGTGGAAGGGGAAGGTCGGCAACGCCACTTCCGTGAACTGGCCGGTCGGGCTGGGCGGCAAGGGCAATGAGGGCGTGACCGAGCAGGTGAAGCAGACCGAGGGGGCGATCGGCTACGTCGAGCTGATCTACGCCATTGCCAACAAGCTGCCCTACGGGGACGTCAAGAACGCCGCCGGGAGCTTCGTGACGCCCTCCCTCACCACGGTGACCGAGGCCGCGGCGAGTGCCAAGTTCCCCAAGAACACCGACTTCCGCGTGTCGATCACCAACGCGCCGGGCCGGGATGCCTATCCGATCTCCTCCTTCACCTGGCTGCTGGTCCGGCCCGACATGAAGGACGCGGCCAAGGGCAAGGCGATGAAAGATTTCCTCGAATGGATGGTCGGTCCGGAGGCGCAGGGCATGGCGCCGGAGCTGGAGTACGCTTCGTTGCCGAAGGAAGTGACCGGGCTCATCAAGGAGCGGCTCCAGACGCTCAAGGCCGGCGGCAAGACGCTCGCCGGGATGTAAGGGAAGTACCCTGCACTACTGCAGTGCCGGTCCGGCCGTCGGTTCGCTTCCCTCAGGATGGGCCGGGCCGGTGCTGCACCCTCCGGGATTCCGGGGCTAGAATACTCCTGAACGGGGCCGTCCGGCCCCGCCCTCTCCAGGATCGAGCCTTCCATGACCCGAGCCCCGCTCGTCCGCGGCGTCACGCTCGTCCCGTTTCTGCTGGCCGCCTGCGGCGGCGAGCGGCCTGCGCCCTCAGGAGGTGCCGGGCGGCCCGCGGGCGGGGCGGCCCTCACCGGCGCCGGCGCGACGTTCCCCAACCCGATCTACGCCAAGTGGTTCGACCTGTATGCCAAGCAGACCGGCGTCCGCATCAACTACCAGTCGATCGGCTCGGGAGGCGGGATCCGCCAGTTCCTCGAGGGCACCGTGGACTTCGGCGCGACCGACGGCCCCATGTCGGACGAGCAGATCCAGCAGGCCCAAGGCAACGTCGTCCACCTCCCCACCGTGCTTGGCGCCGTCGTGCTCACCTACAACCTGCCGGCCCTCAAGGGCGCGCGGGTCAACCTCGACGCCGCGACCGTCGCCGCCATCTTTCTCGGCCGCATCACCAAGTGGAACGC
>DASYXP010000332.1:0-3672 GCA_035934835.1 Gemmatimonadales bacterium
TACCCGCCACTCGCAACGCGCCACGCGCCACCGTCGGTTCCGCCGCACTGCGCCCCGCCATCGAGCATCAGTGCGCCCCGCCGCCCATCACCCCGGCGGCCACCCCATCTTCCGTCCCCCCAACAGATGAAAATGCAGGTGCCCCACGCTCTGCCCGCCGTCGTTCCCGGTGTTGGTCACCAGCCGATACCCGCCGGCGTCGAGGCCGAGCTCCGCCGCCACCTCGGTGGCGAACGCCACCAGCCGGCCGACGAGCGCCTGGTCCTCCGTGCTCCGGGCATCACGCGCGGCGGCCAGGTGCTTGACCGGGATCACCAGCACGTGCACCGGCGCCTGCGGCCCCAGGTCGTGGAACGCCACGAGCTCCGCGGTCCGCTTGACGACCTTGGCGGGGATCTCCCCCGCGGCGATCCGGCAGAAGATGCAGTCAGCCATTGGCCAGCCTCCCTCGCGCGATGCCGACCCACGCCGCCGCCGCCACCGCGGCGGTCTCGAACCGGAGCACCAGGCGACCCAGCGCCACCCGGGTGAAGCCCGCGCCCTCGGCGGCCCGAAGCTCCTCCTCGGTGAACCCGCCCTCCGGCCCGATGAGGCAGGTCACCGCGTCCTCGCCGACGTAGGTCGGCAACTCGACCCCGGCCTGGTCCATCACCCATCGGCGCCCCGGCGGCGCCTCCTTGAGGAAGTGATCGAGCGGGGTGTTGCCGTGGATCTTGGGCGCCCACGTCCCTTCGCACTGCTTGAGCGCCTCGGTGGCCCGGCGCTGGATCCGCTCGATGGCGCCGTCCCGCACCCGCGAGGCGACGCTCACCGTGCGCTCGCACTCGATCGGCACCAGGTCGGTGACGCCGAGCTCGGTGGCCTTCTCCGCCAGCCAGCCGAACCGGTCCTTTTCCCCCGCGCCCACCGCGAGCACCAGCCGCGGCGGGATCGGCGCGTCCTCCACTTTCTCGAGCGTCACGTAGGCGCCGTGGGTGCCGAGCGTCACCGCGCCATAGCCGACGCGGCCCAGGCCGTCGACCAGCCGGAGGAGCTCCCCCGCCTCGCCGCGCCGCACCCGGAGGTGGTGCGCTTCGGTGGCGTCGAGCGACACCGATGCGCCGAGCGTCAGGCTTCCAGCCGGGGCAAGGAGGGTGATCACGCGCGCCTCGCCGCCACCGACCACCAGCCCTCGTCTCGCGCCTCGTCGACCACCACGAAGCCCGCCGCGAGGAGCTGGGGCCGGAAGAGGGCCTCTTCGGTCTCTTCCATCCCGGCAAAGATCGCGACCGCACCCGGGGCCATCGCTTCGCCGATCGCTGGGAAGAGGCTCACGTTGATGTTCCGGAGGATGTTGGAGCAGACGATGTCGGCCGGGGCGCCCAGCGCCGCGGAGCGCCCCGCGTCGCCGTGGACGAAGACGACCCGGTCGGACACGCCGTTCTTCTCGGCATTGGCCTGGGCGATCGGCACCGCATCGCCGTCGAGTTCGATGCCCACCGCGCGGGAGGCGCCGAGGAGCGCGGCCGCGATGGCGAGGATCCCGCTCCCGCTCCCCAGGTCCAGCACCCGGCCGCCGGGCTTGAGGTGCCGGTCAAGGAGCGCCAGCGCGCCGCGCGTCGAGCCGTGCTCGCCGCTGCCGAAGGCGGTCTCCGGATCGAGCGTCAGCCGCACCTGCCCCGCGCCCGGCTCCGCCTCGATCCAGCTCGGCGCCAGGAGGATGCGCCCGACGGTGCGGGCGCCGATCCCGTCGCGCCAGTGCGTCACCCAATCGACCGGTGGCACCGGGGAGCGCTCGACCGGCACCGCGCTCCCCTCGCGGGCCCGGATCGCATCGGCCAGCGCGTCGGCCGCGGCGGCCTCGACATAGGCCACGACCGAGCCGTCTGCGCGCTCTTCCACAGCCTGGCCGGTCTCGGCCACGAGCCACGCGGCGAGCGCGTCGCGCCGCCCTGCGCCCACCCGCACCGCGAGCGCCCAGAGCGTCACGCGCCGAGCGATTCCTTGAGTCGCGACCAGAAACCGTGGGTCACCTTCCGGGGCGGCTCCCCTTCGAGCTTGGCGATCTCCTGGAAGAGCCGGCGCTGTTCATCGGACAGTTCGTCCGGCGTCCAGACGTGGGTGCGCACCAGCAGGTGTCCCTTCCCCTCCTGCTGCAGGCGGGGCAGCCCCTTGCCGCGGAGCTTGAAGACCGTGCCGGTCTGGGTGCCGGCGGGGACGGTCACCTTCTCCTCGCCATAGGGGGAGGGGACCTTGAACGAGCCGCCGAGCGCCGCCTGCGCAAAGGAGAGCGGCAGGTCGTGATGCAAGTCGTCGCCCTGGCGTTCCCAGCGCTCGTCCGGCTCGATCTCGATGCCGACGAGGAGGTCGCCCGCGGGGCCGCGCCGGGGTCCTGCGGCGCCCTGGCCGCGGAGCGTGATGTAATTGTTCTCCCCGATCCCCGCCGGGATGTCGACGTTGACCGTCCGCTCCGCCTTGACCCGCCCCTCGCCTCGGCACTGCTCGCAGGGCGACTTGATGATCGTGCCCTCGCCGCCGCAGGTGGGGCACGGCGAGACCGACACGAACTGCCCGAAGATGCTCTGCGCCGCGCGGCGCACCTGGCCCGCGCCGCCGCAGGTGCCGCAGGTGACGGGCTTGGAGCCCGCCTTGGCGCCGCTGCCGCTGCAGGCCTCGCAGGCGGCGAGGGTCTTGAGCTTGATCGTGCGGCGGACGCCGGTGGCCACCTCGGTGAGCGTGAGCTTGAGGCTCACCCGCACGTCCTGCCCGCGCCGCGCCTCCGTCTGCGCGCGCCCGCCACCGCCGAAGAAGGCGTCGAAGCCGCCCATCCCGCCGAAGTCGCGCATGAAGATGCCGAGCGCCTCGGAGAGGTCGACGTGGTGGAACCCGCCCGCGCCTCCCATCCCGCCGGCCTTGAAGGCCGCGTCGCCGTAGCGGTCGTAGGCGGCGCGCTTGTCGGGATCACGGAGGATCTCGTACGCCTCGGTGATCTCCTTGAACTTCTCCTCCGCCCCCGGCTCCCGGTTCCGGTCGGGGTGGAACTCCATCGCGAGCTTGCGGTAGGCCTTCTTGAGGTCGGCCTCGCTCGCATCGCGCGCCACGCCCAGCAGCTGGTAGTGGTCGCTCACTGGATGAGCCCTTCGACCAGGCGGCTGGTGTGCTGCACCAGGCCGATGACCTTCTCGTATGGCATCCGGGTGGGCCCAATGACGCCGATGACCCCCTTGAGGTCGCCCACGCGGTAGGTCGAGGTGACGAGGGTGAAGCCCGCCAGGTCCTTGTCGCCGTGCTCGCCGCCGATGGTGATGGTGAGCCCGTGCTCCCGGGTGGCGAGCGCCTGCTTGATGAGGTCACGCCGCTCGGTGAGCGTCAGGAGCTCCCGCATCCGCTCGTTGGAGGCGAACTCCGGCTGGTCGGCGAGCTTCTGTGCGCTGCCCAGCACCAGGGCGTCCGTGGACGCGCCGAGGGAGAAGATCTCGTCCCCCTCGGCGATGAAGATGTTGAGGAGGTCACGCTCCCCGCCGGCGGCGCGCGTGTCGCGGAGCCGCTCCGACAGCGACGCGCGGATCTCCCGCAGGGTGAGCCCGGCCAGGCGTTCGTTGAGGATCCGCGCCACCTGTTCCACGGCGTTGGCGGCCACCACCGCCTGGGCGTGGACGAAGATCGTCCGGACGACGCCGCTCTTGAGGTTGA
>DASYXP010000342.1:0-2634 GCA_035934835.1 Gemmatimonadales bacterium
CAGGCGGGCATCGTCCATCAGCCGGGTCATCCAGCGACCGTAGAGCCGCCCGAAGCGGGTTTCGCCCTCCGGCGCGTCGGGGTGGGGCGCGTCCGCCGGCGCCGTACGCACGTGGCCGCGGAGCAGGTGGTACGCAAGCCACGGCGTCACCACGAAGGCCACGCCGAGCGACGCGAGCATCGCGGCGGAGGCGCCGACGGGGATCGGGCGCATGTACGGGCCCATCATCCCCGACACGAACGCCATGGGCAGGATCGCCGCGATGACCGTGAACGTGGCCAGGATGGTCGGGTTCCCGACCTCGTCCACGCCCTCCACCGCCGCCACGTCCGGCTCGGCGCGGCCCATCCGGAGGTGGCGGTACACGTTCTCGACGACGACGATCGCGTCATCCACCAGGATCCCGATGGAGAAGATGAGCGCGAAGAGCGTGATGCGGTTGAGCGAGTAACCCATCCCGTAGTACACGAAGAGCGTGAGCGCCAGGGTCACCGGCACCGCCACCAGCACCACGAGCGCCTCCCGCCAGCCGAGGAAGAGCCCGATCAGGAGGGTCACCGAGAGCGTCGCGATGGCGAGGTGCAGGATCAGTTCGCTCGCCTTCTCGCTGGCGGTGGCGCCGTAGTCGCGCGTCACGTCGAGCGACACGCCCGCCGGGAGGAGGCGGCTCCGCGCCGCCTCGACGCGGGCGAGCGCGGCGCGGGTGACCGTCGTGGCGTTGGCGCCGGGGCGCTTGGCGATGGCGATCGTCACGGCGGGCTCGAGGCTGCCGTCGGGGCCCCCCTCGGTGACGTAATCGTCCGGGGCGCCGGGCTGGTCGGTGATGGACGCGACCGCGCCGAGATAGACCGGGTGACCGCCGCGCACCCCGACCACCACCTGCGCCGCGTCGGCCGGGCCGGTGATGGGGGCGCCCACATCGACCAGGATCGTCGAGTCGGCGGCGGTGAACTCGCCGGCGGCCAGGCGGGCGTTGGCGCCCCGGAGCGCCAGCATCACCTCGCCGGGGGTGACGCCGCTCGACGCCATTGCCGCGGGGTCGAGCCGCACCCTGAGGCGCGGCGCCGGCCCACCGATGACCATCGTGCGCGCCACGTCGGGGATCGTGCGGATGTCGTCGGCCAGGAGGAGCGCCGTGCGGCGCAGCACCTGCGGCGGGTAGGTCGCGCTGTGGAGCGTGAGCGCCAGGACCGGGACGTCGTCGATGCCGTGCGGCTGCACCTGCGGCGGGGTGGCGCCGGGGGGGAGGTCGCCGGCGGCGGCGGCGAGCTTGGCCTCCACCCGCGACACGCTTCGGTCCTGGTCCTCCCCCACCTTGAAGCGGACCGTCACCAGGGCGGACCCTTCCCCCGAGGTGGCGTAGACGTAGTCCACGCCGGGGATCTCCCACGCGAGCTTCTCGAGCGGGCGGGTGAGGAGGTCCTCGACCTCCTTCGGGCCCGCGCCCGGGAGCGCGGCGACGACGTCGATCATCGGCACCGAGATCTGGGGCTCCTCCTCGCGCGGCGTCGCCACGAGCGCGAGGGCGCCCACCACCAGCGACGCGCCAGTGATGAGCGGCGTCAGCTTCGAATGCAGAAAGCGTCGGGCGATCTTGCCGGCGATGCCCATGTCAGCCCTCCGTCCCGGCCGCCGTGCCGGTCAGCACCCGCTCGCCGCCGGCAAGGCCGCCCAGCACCTCGACCCGGTCACCGCGGACCGCGCCGAGCCGCACCCACCGCAGCTCCACGCCGTCGGCGCGGCTCACCCGCACGCCGGTGAGGTCGCCTTCCCGCACCACGGCCGCCACCGGCACCAGCACGGCGCGCCGCGTTCCGTCGGAGAGTGCGAGCGACGCCGCGCCACCGCTCGCGAGCCGACCGCCACGGTTGTCCACGATGGCGTTGACCTGGTAGAGGTTGCCCACCGGGCCCGGAACGACGGCCTCGACCACGGCCGGGACCGCGACACCCTCGATCTCGGCGACCACCGCCGAGCCGCGCCGGTAACGCCGGGCGATCTCGGGCGGCGCGGTGACCGTCACCCGGAGCCGGGACGCGTCTTCCATTGTGAGCAGCGGCGCGCCGGGAGCGGCGAACGCGCCGGGGTCCACGGAACGCCGGGTGATGACGCCGGCGAACGGCGCCTGGATGGCGGCATACCGGGTGAGCGTCGCGACCTCCGCCGCGCCGGCGTGGGCGGCATCGAGCGCAGCGCGCGCCTGCGCGAGGCCAGACTCCGCCGCGTCGAGCTGGACCCGCGGGGCGGCGCTGTCGGCGTAGAGGCCGCGGATCCGCACGGCCTGCAGGTCGGCCTCGTGATACGCCGCCTCCGCGGCCGCCACGCCGGCGCCGGCCTGCGTCGCGCGGGCGTCGAGGTCGCGGGCATCGATCCGGAGGAGCGGCTGGCCGGCACCGACCCGGTCGCCTTCGTGGACCAGCACGGCGGTGACGGTGCCCATCAGCTTGGTGCTCAGCGTCGCGCGGAGCACCGGTTCCGCGGTGCCCGCCGCCGCGAAGGCGGACGGGACGACCGTGTCCACCGCGACCGCGGTCGGCGCGTCGGCCCGGGCGCCGCTCGACGCGTGGCGCAGCGGGGGCGCAGCCGGCGCGCAGGCAGCGGCGACGACGAGCGCCAGCGCGGCCGCGCGGGGCG